>JACQOD010000023.1 GCA_016202725.1 Candidatus Aenigmatarchaeota archaeon
GTCGAGCAGGCGCTCGCGCGTGCGCTCCTGCTCCCTGGCCTGGGTGTCCAGGATCCACCAGATCCCCGCTGCCAAAAGCAGGAGGATCATTGCAGCCACGATCACGATTCGCGTCCTCATTGCAATCCGCTCACATTATACCGCGCCGCGCTGGCGGCCTCCAGGAGGAACCAGGACGGGAAGCCCCGGACCCCTGCCCCGGGGGTCGTGGCGTTGGCGAGGTAGAGGTAGTCCACCCGGGACTGGCCGGGCTTGGTCGTGATGCCGGTGGCATCAGGCACGAAGGTCTCCAGGCCGTTGGCCATGCCGGTCACCCTCCCTTCGAGCCGCCCCAGGAAATCCGGTCCCGAGACGGGGAACGTATGGTAATACGTGAGGGCGCCGCTTAAAGGCAGCAGCCAGACGCCCGTGGCCTCGTCCAGGTGCAGGCTGGAAAAGTTCGCGGCCAGGACGCTGCCGTTCACGGCGGCGACTGCGCCTGCAGTCCCGACGTCGTAGCAGCCCATGCCGGGAAGGTCCGCGGTCTCCCCCACCCCGCCCGCGTAGCCCGACCTGCCCGAGATGTTCGCCAGGACCAGGACGCTGCTGCCTCCAGGCTGCTCCGCGAAAACCGCAGTCCCGGAGCAGTTGCCCTGGCGCGCGCCCGCGAAGAGGAGCAGGGCGTCGGCCCCGTAGGGGTGGCGGTAGACCTTCCGCTGGAGGTTCCCGGCGCTCTGCAGGACCAGGAGCGGGTCCTCCAGCCCCTCGACCGAGATGGAGACGTTCTTCGCCACGGTCCTCGCCACCGTGGCCGCAGTGTAGGGGTGGGAGAGGTTGATGGACAGCAGAAGCGACAGCCGGATAGAGAAGCCGTCCTGGTTCTGCACCTGGAGCTGGCCGTACGAGATGTTCCGCTCGAACCCGATGGGCGTGGCCAGGATGCGGGTTCTCCAGTCGGCGAGGGTGTTGTTAAACAGGACGATGCTCGCGTTGCCGTACAGGCTGCCGTTGAGCACGAGTTCCTGCATCCGCAGCGTGGCGTTGTCGACCGGCTGCCCGGTTTGCAGGACATGGTTCACCTGCGCCAGCAGGGCCCGCCTCCCCGCGGTCTGGACGGCCCGGATGAAGTCGTCCTCCGTGTTCTTCGCCACCTGGGCCATCTGGTCCGCCAGGATCTTGTCCCCCCGGTTCGTGATGGTGGTCTGGGTGAAGGACTGGTAGCCGAGGATGAAGACCAGCAGGGGGATGACCACCAGGATCACGATCAGGGAGTAGAGCTGGCCGCGTTGTCGCTTGGTCCCCTCCCCGGCGAGGAAGGAAGCATGCCCGGCACCTGTCAGCACCGCCATCATATCCACACCTTGATCTCGACCGCCACCGGCCCCCAGAGGGAGGTGATCCCCCGGATCGAGGAGGCGTCCACGCTCACGTCCTCGGTGAGCTCGATCTCCACCGGGTTGCTGGAGTTGATCCCGTCCCAGGGGTCTGCCCCGGTCCCGGAGCCGACGCTCCCGGTGTTCGCGTCGTACAGGAGGTTGAGGTTGTCCAGAAGGCGGAGGAAGGCGTCATCGACAGAGTCGTTCCAGGGGTCGAACTGGTCCAGGGGGTCGGGGCCGTAGGCGACCAGGGCCGAGGCCTCGGAGCGGTTGTCGCCATCGAGATCATAGTAGACCCTGACGGTCGCCCCGGAGGCCTCGGGGAAGACGCCGCTGTAGCCGTCGCTGGTGAGCCCGGGGAGGCGGATGGTATAGAGCACCCGGGCGTCCGGCGATCCTCCGGTGGCGTTGCCGGGGGCGAGGCCCGTGCCCAGCTTGACCGAGGTGTTGCCCACGGCCAGCAGGCCGGCGGGGATCACCACGTGGAAGGGGTCGCCCAGCGGGGTGTAGTCGCTCCCCCAATCCGCGAGGGCGAACGTCCTGCTGAAGTTCGCCTGCCCCGGGGGGCGGACGAAGAGCTGGTCGGTCCAGTAGGCCGAGGAGTAGGACGTCACCCGCGCCTCGATGGGCGTGGTTTCCGGGGGAATGACGAACCAGCCCTCCTTGGTGCCCGTGCTGTTGTCCGTCACCGCAGGGGGCCCGGTCTGGTTGCGGAACGGGGGGGAGGCGAAGGAGAAGGTCACCTCGCCGAACTGCAGGGAAGGAACGGCAGAGACGTACCAGTACTGCAGGAGCGAGTCCGCGTAGAGGGTGTTGTTGAGGCTGACATTCCCGGCGTAGACCGCGGTCTGGGCGTCGAAGGTCAGGTTGACCAGGTTCTGGGCGATGTTCCGGTAGATCTCCAGGAGCTCGTCCTTGTCGTTGGAGGTGTAGAAGTTCGAGGGATCATCGCAGGCCGCTGACCGGTTGAGCGCGTCAATGGCCTCCTGGCCGGCATCGCCGAAGGCCACGGCAAAGACCCGTATCCCGTACCGGTCATTCGCTTCGCACGCCTTCCGGACGGTCTCGTTCTCCGGGCTCTCCCCGCCGCTGATGGTGGTGCAGGATCCCGAGCCGTAGCTCCTGCAGTCGCCGAGCTTGGTGTTGGCAGCGCCGTCGCTCATGATGAGCATGGACATGGTGCGGGCGTAGGGGGCGGTTTCGTTCGAGCTGATCAGGGTGATGTTGGCGTTGCGGTACTCCCACGCGTCGTTCGTCCCGGTCCTTCTGCACCCGTACGCGGTTCCTGCGGTGAAGGTGAGGTGGTTCTCCCCCTCCCGCAGCAGGGCCGCGGGCAGGTCCATGCGGACTTGCTGCCAGACGTTCGTGCCGTTCCAGTGCTGCTCGTCGAACCGCTCCAGGAGGGTATCGTTGAGGAAGACGCAGTCATAGGACGCGAGGGCGATGTCCCGCACCTCCACCTCGGCCAGGGCGCTCACGAGCCCGGTCATGTTGGCGATGGTGAAGGTGAGGTTATGCTGGACCCCGATCCCCGGCGGGGTGCCGTTGTCCAGCCCGACCCCGATATCGTCGAACAGGAAGGTTCCCCACTCGTTCGAGGACGAGGCGAGCAGCTTGCCCCCGAAGTCCAGGTAGTAGATCCCCGCCCCTTCCACCCAGGGCGTGACGTTCTGGGAGAAGGTGCCGGAAAACTCCGTGTCCGGGCTGTCCTCGGTCCACACCTCCAGCCGGTTGTCAGCGCCGCTGTCCCCCCCGTCCTGGGCCGAGCCCAGTTCATGCCGGCCGGAGGAGGGAGAGGTCCAGTTGGCCTTGATCCAGACCTGGTCAGACGATTCGAACGCCCCATCGTTCGCGTCCCACTGGTACTGGAAGGAGACGAATAGCTGGCTGCCAGCCTGGATTTGGGCCCAGAGGGACGGGGTCACGTTGACTGAAACGCCGTAGGCCCCCGAGCAGTCCCGGTTGCTGCAGGCGTTCTGGCCTCCCTGGTTGGTGTCCATCGTCAGCTGTCCCGCCACCGCGCCGTTGAAGTCCACGTCCGTGTCATAGCCGTAGGCTCCTCCCTGCCAGTCCCAGCCGTCCCCTGCTCCTGACAGGCCGAAGGTGTTGCCGGAGGTGTTGTAGCCGGAGGAGAAGTCAATCGGGTACGGGAGATCGCTCTGCAGCTCCCAGGCGTCGGCGTAGGGCCCGAACTGCTGGACCCCCTGCGTGTTCAGCGAGAAGGTGCTGGCGTTCAGGATGCGGGTGACGTTCGGGTCCAGGGAGCGGGCTTCCCAGACGGTCATCTCCACGCTCTTGAAGTCCCAGTCGTCCTGCTCCCCGGCGGTGCCGAAGCAGCCTGCGGTATTCCCGCCCGTGATCGTGATCACGTTCTGCCCGTTCCTCACCCACTCCTGCTTGAGGGGGTAGAGGCAGGTGTGCCAGGAATCCTGGGACAGGCCGTCGGACTCGCAGATCCTGCCCAGGTACTGGTTGTTGAGGAGGACGCAGTCCTGGTAGCCGTCGTCCACGTTCGTGTTCGTCCCCAGCACCACGATCCGCCCCTTGACGAAGCGGGAGAGGTTCAGGCCCATGTCGAAGGTGACATTCACCGCCACCGCGCCCGTGTCCCCCACGTGCAGCGCGCTGGTGTTGCGGGCGCCGTGTTCCACCATGCCCCAGAGGGCGCGCTGCTCCAGCAGCTGGATGGTGGAGGCCTCCACCCCGCAGGAGATGCAGGTGTAGCCGCAGGACTGCCAGTTGTTGTTGTAGTTGTAGTCATCGAGGTTGCCCTGCAAGGTGGAGTTCACGCTGGTCACCTCGGTGAAGGAGCAGGTGGGCGCGCCCCGCTCCCCGAAGCCGATCAGGCCCACGTTGTTCCCCGGGGTGCTGATGATCACGTCCACGAAGGTCTTGTCCGCCTCCAGGGCCACGATGTTTCGCCTGGCGTGGCAGCCCCCCGAGGGGTCGCTGTCGCAGAGGTTGCTGTCCGAGCAGTTCGCCACGACGTCGCAGGAGGTCATGCTCCCCGACCGGTCGGTAATGAGGGAGGAGTCCAGGGAGCCCAGCCCCGGCGAGATGGAGATGTTCTCTGTCCCGACGCGCAGGGGAACGGTCCTCCCGCTGAGCTGGCTGTAGTTCACCTGGGCGGAGAGGTTGGAGTGGTTGAGGGTGACGTTCCGCCAGCCGCTCGCGTTGCTCCGGTAGACCGTGACGTTGCCGATGGTCAGGAAGACCGGATAGGCGCTCTGGTAGGTCAGGGTGAGCGACAGGTTGGTCAGGTTGCCCGGGACGGCAAACGCGTCGAAGACGTTGATGACGCCCCGGACCCCGGGGAAGTGGTAGACGGCGGTGGCATTGGCCCCGTAGGCCGTGGTGGGCAGGGACACCAGTTCCGTGGTGTTGAACCGGGCGGCGAGGTAGCCGCCGCCCACATAGCCCTGGCCGGAGAAGTTCAGCTCGAGGACGTTCTGGCCCGCGCGGAAGTGCCCGAGCGCGCTCGGGGAAAGGGTCCAGCGGTCGGCGGTGAGGTTGGTGGTGGCGTTCTTCACGAAGGAGCCGGAGAAGTTGCCGTTCACGTACAGGGAGAAGTTCCCGCCCACGCTCATCTCCATCTCCGCCCCCAGGACCGTGTCCAGGTTGGGGAGGGTGAGCAGGGCGGTGAGGTTGCCGTCGCCCACGTACCCGCCGAAGAAGGCGTACGCCCGGTCCTGCTTGGCGGGGTTGCTGAGGGAGGCCCGCGCCGCGAAGCCTTCCGCGGGCTTGCCGAGGTCGTACCCGCTCACCACGGTGGAGATCCGCGCCACGAACGACCCCGCGGAGGCGTTCCTGCTCGCGAGCGTGGTGTTGCCCACGACGAGCTCCCAGTTGTAGCCTGTTCCATTGAATGTTTGGTTGAGCACCTCCTCCGCGAGGGCCGCGGCCAGTGACGTATTTCCGGCAGACCAGAGGAAGCCGATGGCGTCCAGCAGGCTGCCGTTGGCCGCGGTGATGATGCCCTGCTGCTGGTAGCTCTCCAGGGTGGCGATCCCCTCCGCGTCGCCGATGCGGGCGTTCTCCAGGACGTTCAGGGCATCCTTCGCGGTGATGTAGAGCCGCTCGTACCTCAGTTCAGGCGTAGTGGTGACCGTGATGCCTCCCAGGAAGCTTGCCACGAGGAGCAGGAGCCCGACCGCCAGCAGGGCTTCCATGGACAGCAGGAAGCCGTTCATCGGCTATATATTGCGCAGGCCGGCTATTATTGGTAGGGGGTTGCGGGTGTTGTTGGAGAAGTCGCGGGATCACCACGGCATGGGTCCGGGAAACCGGATGCAACCGTCCAGGAAGCCCCGGAGAACCACGTTTGCAGCACACCCGGGCGGTCGTGCGGCTGATGCGGTCGGGTGGCGCGGGAGGGGGCGCGGCCAGGCAACGACGGAATTCATGCTCATCTTCATCGTGTTCGTGATGGGGGTGGCCATTGCAGCGGTCGTGATGCTGCAGAAGGTGGACGAGGTCGACATCCAGCAGCTCTCCCTGGAGGGGACCCGGGTCGCCGATGCCGCCGCAGCGGCCCTGGACACCGTCCTCATCCAGGGGGACGGCTTCTCCAGCGAGCTCATCCTGCCGGCCTACCTGGCGGACCGCCAGTACAACGTGACCGCCTACCCGCGCCTGGTGGTGGTGCGCATGGAGGGTCAGGACTTCCAGCGCGCGACCCTGGTCCAGAACCTGTCCGGCAGCCTCCGGCAGGGGACGAACACCCTCACGAACCGGCAGGGAGTCATCGTGATCACATGATGGGCGAACCGAAGGCGGGCCGGCACCAGGATGCCGCATCGTGCCGGGGACAGGCCCGCCGCGGCCAGATCTGGTCCTTCGACTTCGCGGTTTCCCTGACCATCTTCCTGACGGTCCTGGTGCTCGTGCTGTTCTTCTGGATCTACGCGAACGTCCAGAGCTTCGATGAGCTGGCCCAGGACGAGCTTCAGGACCACGCCATCGCCGTCTCGGACATCCTGGTCCGCAGCGCGGGCGTCCCGTCCGGCTGGACGAATGCCAGCGTGGAGGTCATCGGGCTCGCAAGCCAGGACAAGGTCCTGGATCCCCGCAAGGTGCGGGAGCTGGCCCTGATGGACTACAACCAGACCCGCAGGCTCCTGGGGATCGGGAGGTACGACTTCCAGCTCGAGATCTGGTATCCCAACGGGACCCTCGCCCTCGCGCAGGGCCTCAACGCCTCCGCCGGCCTCGCCCCGCAGAACGCCAGTATCGTCAGCCCCGTGGACCGGTTCGTGATCTACGAGGGGCAAGTGGCAAGGATGCGCTTCCTGCTCTGGGCGCCGGCGGACTGAGGGGCGCGGGGGAAGGGACCCGCCCGCGCGAAGGCCCTTCATCCGGTGCCACCAGCCGGGGCGCCAACCACCACGGCTTCCTGGTCGGTTCCCTCCGCGGTCCACGCCTTCCAGAAGGTTGTCCGCGGGACCGGGAGGAAGGCCTGCGGTTCGTCCAGACCATGCTGGTGCACCAGCACCTCCCCCGGGGAGAAGCCCACCACCGGCAGGAAATGCCCCTGGTAGCCTGCTCGCCTGCGGACGACGTTCCAGTCCACCAGGACAATGGGGATGCTTTCCCCGAGGAAGCCCAGCAGCTCCCTGAGGGAGAGGGACCGCTCCTCCATGCGGACGCCGGCGGAGCGTGCCTCCTCGGCCAAGCGGTCGTACGCTGCGGCATCCGTGTCCCCGTGCTGCTGGTAGAACGGCAACTGCATGAGGTGGGGATTGAAGCCCAGATGGGTGGAGACGAACAAGGTCGGAAACCCCTGCCGGGCCGCAGCCAGGGCCAGCCGGATGGCGGAGATGCCCTGGCCGGGGCGGATGCCTACCAGCTGCTCCTGGGCAAGGTCCTTCCCGAGGAAGGAGCATGCCATCCGCAGGGCGGCCGTCCCGCAGTTGAGGGGGGTAGTCTGGCGGTAGAAGGGGACCTGCAGCCGCATGCCGTCACTTCTTGTTCTTCAGCGGGGTGAAGGTGAGGTCCACCTTGCCGCCCAGGGTCACCACGGACTTGCCCACCTTGAACTGGACGCCGTCCAGGTTGACCGTGGCCTTGGATTCCTTGCCTTCCAGGATCTCCAAGAACTTGATCAGCAGTTCTTCGCGGCCCTTCAGAATTTCCTCGATAATGCCCATAGGTCCTCCCTGCTTTATTTAGGCGGCCGGCCTATATAAAACTACGAAGGGCGGCGGTCCAGTGCCGGTGCAGGAGCGTGCCTTCCCCCCCCGGCTTCCGCAGGGGGGACATGCGCACGCCTCCGCTGCACCTCCGGCCGCACCATCCGCGCGTGATCTGCATGCCTGTCGAGAAGATCGTGGTCGGCCGGGACAAGGACGACCTGAAAGATTTCGGCGCGAAGGGCACGGCGTTCATCGGCAAGCACATCGTGGGGGAGGGGGACGACGCCCACCTCACGAATCCCGTCCACATGGACATCGCCCGGCCGCACATCGTGCTGGTGTGCGGGAAGCGCGGCACGGGCAAAAGCTATGATGCCGGCATCCTCGCCGAGGAGATCGCCCTGCAGCCCCCCGACGTCAGGAATAACCTTGCTGTGCTCCTGTTCGACACCATGGGCATCTACTGGGCCATGAAGCATCCCAATACCAGGGAATCCGCCCTGCTGAAGGACTGGGGGCTGAAACCCCAGGCCATGCCCATCACCCTGCTGGTGCCGAAAGCGCATGTCCAGTCCTACCAGGACGTGGGGGTCGAGGTTGACGCCCCGCTGGCCCTCCCGGCGGGGGAGCTCACGGCCGCGGACTGGATCATCACCTTCGGCTTCTCCCCGATAGATGAGCACGGCATCGCGATCGAGCGCGCCGTGAAGCTGGCCAGGGAAACGCACGGCGCGGTCTACGGCATCCCCGACCTCCTCTACGCCCTGCAGGCCGACAAGCGGACGGAGCCCCGCGTGAAGGACGCCCTCGCCAACCGCTTCCTTGCGGCCATGGAGTGGGGGATCTTCGACAAGCAGGGCACGGCCATCCGGGACCTCCTCCAGCCGGGAGCCATCACGGTGATCGACGTCTCCCATTCGGCCACGGGCACGCAGGCCTGGTCGGTCAAGGGCATGCTCGTAGGCCTGCTCTGCCGGAAGCTCTACCAGGAGCGGCTCATGGCGCGCAAGGCCGAGGAGTTCGAAGTCATGACCGGGGAGAAGAAGCAGCGCATCCCCCTGGTGTGGGTCATGATAGACGAGGCCCACGAGTTCCTCCCCTCCCGCGGGGCCACGGCCGCGAGCGAGCCCCTCCACACCCTCATCAAGCAAGGCAGGGAGCCGGGGATATCGGTCCTGCTGATCACCCAGCGGCCCAACAAGCTGCATGAGGATGCCCTCTCGCAGGCTGATGTCGTGATCTCCCACCGGCTGACCTCCCAGGCCGACCTCCAGGCCCTGCGGGGGATCATGCAGACCTACCTCCTGGAGGACATCCAGGACTACCTGAACACCCTGCCCCGGCGGAAGGGCACAGCGATCATACTCGACGACAACTCAGAAAGAATATTCACCGCGCAGATCCGCCCCCGCCTGAGCTGGCACGCGGGGGGCAGCCCGAGCGCCCTCAAGAAGCCGTCGCTCTTCGACTGATGGGAGCAGCATAGCGGGACTCCAGCCCCGCGCTTCCGTAGGGGCGCTCCACCCCCCGCGGGAAGTAGAACACCTGACCGTAGCCGATAGGCTGTCCCGGGAACACGGTCCTGCCCGTCAGCCACTTCGGCTGGCGGGAGAATCCCCCCTGGTAGCCGGGGTCGAGCCACCCGTCCGTGAGGCCCAGCAAGGGGAGGTTCTTCACCAACTCCTCCGCGCGCGCCGCTGGCTGGCGGGGGGCGCGGTGCAGCACCTGCACGAGGAGGTTGTCCCAGAAGCGGATGCCGACCGAGGGCGACAAGGTGAAGGCCTCCTGCGTCGGGATGACGACGTGCTCGTTGGGCTGCACGAGGTAACCCCTTCCGAGAGAGAAGGGTTCCCAGAGATCTTCGCGCTCGACGTCCTGCAGGGAGACGGTCCCGACCTCCCGCAGGCGATAGCCTATCTCTCCCGCATGCACCACGAGCATCCCCCGGCCCGTGGCCAGGGCGGGCGAAACCTCCAGGTATCCCCTCACCACCAACTCCCGCAGGGCTGCAGCGTCCTGGAGCTCCACACCCATGTCCAGTTCGCGGATGCTGTCCCCCTGCGGGGAGGATTCGTGCCCGCCCCAGACGCACTCATCATCCTCGTAGGGCCGCACCGTGATGAACAGCTGCGCGATCCTTTCCCCGCGGGGGATCTGGATGGCGTTGGGCCCGAAATTCCCGATCTCCAGTTCGCTGCCTCCGGGGCCCGTGGGGAAATAGGCCCCATGATTGGCCATGTACGCCCCCAGCCGGCGCGGCGTGCTGCGCGCTTCCGCGCTGACGCTAAGGTAGCGGGGATGGTCACCCCGCAGTTGGCCGACGTCGATGGCCTCGGTCAGGTAGACCGTGCTCACGGCGCGCGCGGGGAGGACATCCTCCAGCAAGCCCTCCCACGATTCCTCTACCCGGCGGATGCAGACGTCCAGCGTGGCCGGCTGGATGCGCGCATCCTCGAGGGGATGGGGAGGGTCCAGCGTCAGGAATCCCTGCGCGAGCGCCTGGCGGATGCCGCGGTCGCTGAGGATCCGCTGGGGCTCGGGCCCCCGCGCGGGCCGATCGAGGGGAAGAGGCAGGGCCATGGTTGAGCCCAGCAGGCCATCTTTAAATGCGAATTCCACCGGTCTCGGACCGGCGGTGGGCATGGGCGAAGCCCATCCCCGGGCGGATGGACGAGGGGGTATCGCCAACGAACCAACAGCGCGAATTCCGCCGGCCGGGGAACGGGGGATGAGCGCTCACCAACTCACCAATTTATGAATCCGTAGCAAGCCGCCCTTCCCGCGCTCCAACGACCTTCTTAACCACCTTCTTAAGGAGGCCTCCCCAAAAAAAGGTATGGCAGACAACCGCACCGCATCCCTGCTGTCCCTGGTGGGCGGGATCCTCGTGATCCTTGGCGGCGTCGTGGTGGCGGCGATCGGCGGGGCGCTCATGCCCCTGCCGTTCGTCGGGTCCATCCTGATTGCCGTTGCCATCGTGGGGATCATCTTCGGGGCGCTGATGGTGTACGGCTCCACCCTGCTGGGGAAGAAGGGCCAGGAGAAGACCGGGGCAATCGTGGTCCTCGTCTTTTCCATCCTCTCCCTCATCGTGGGCGGCGGCTTCATCATCGGCTTCATCCTGGGGCTGGTCGGCGCCATCCTGGCGCTCAAGAAGTGATGTCCTCTTTCTTCCTTTTTTTTGGCCAGTGGCAGCAGAAGCACGTCATGAGGTGTCATCGTTGAAAGATGACGCAAGCGCGTCCCGCCTGAGGGGATGCGTGGGAATATGCATCTGACCCCCCCATCACTTGATCCTGATCTCCTCGAAGGTGACCTTGCCCTGCTCGACCAGGGCGCGGATCTTTTGCTGGGTAGGAGACAACCGAGAGTCGCCCACCTTGAACTCGACGAAGACGATCTTGTCGTCCGCGAACTGGATCCCATCGATCGGGGTTCCGAGGAAACGAAATAATTGGGGATCGTGCGGATACCCCTCCAGGAAGGGGAGGAACTGCTCGCTCATCTTGCCGTACTTGACCGCCAGGGAGCGCTTGCCGAATGCCATCTCCCGCAGCCGCGCCCGCAGGCGCAGGGCCCACCAGCCCAGCCCCGCGGCCAGCACGAAGAGGAGCAGGACAAGTATTTCAACCAGCATGCGGTATTCTTCTCATGGCA
Source organism: Candidatus Aenigmatarchaeota archaeon (assembly GCA_016202725.1). Classification (GTDB taxonomy): domain Archaea; phylum Aenigmatarchaeota; class Aenigmatarchaeia; order QMZP01; family QMZP01; genus JACQOD01. Next base: position 11,144 of record JACQOD010000023.1, read on the forward strand.
CCAGAAAAAGCCGCGCGCAAGATCGTGATCACCGGGGGGCCCTGCTGCGGCAAGACCACCACGATCGAGGCCCTCAGGGCAAAGGGGTTCTCCGCCGTGCCCGAGGCCTCGCGCATGCTGATCGAGCGGGAGCAGGCCCGCGGAGGGGACCTCGTCCCCTGGAAGCGCCTCGGGGACTTCAACGCCGCGGTGACCGCCCTCCAGCTGGAGCTGGAGCAGCAGGCGCGGGAAGGGACCTGGTTCCTCGACCGCGGGATTGTGGATAACCTGGCCTATTGCCGCTGGGGGAAGGTGCAGCCCCCCCTTCCCCTGCTGGAGGCCCTGGCGCAAGCCAGCTACCACAAGGTCTTCCTGCTCCAGCCCCTTCCACTGTTCGAGAACGACCACGTCCGCAAGGAAACCCCCGAGCAGCGCGCCGAGCTCCACAACCACCTGCTGCAGGCCTACCTGGAGCGGGGCTACGAGGTCATCCAGGTCCCTCCTTTCTCGGTGGAGGAGCGGGTGCAGTTCATCCTGGGCAGGCTCTGAGGGATCGTCATACATTACCCTAACCGGCTTTATTGGTTCGGGCATGGGGCCATTGGTCCCATTATTTCCTGTCGGCCACTTAGTGCCAGCGGGCCGAGAAGGAGAGCTTGCGCCGCGTCATTTCCCGCACATCCTGTTCGGGGGCGTCTGGATTCGTCATGTGGGTGGCTTCATGCGTGAGCACTTCGATGAAATCATCCCCATACAGATCGCTGCGGATCTCAATCCTGCCCGTTGTCGGCCAGCACCGTCCCAGGATCCCGTAGCCCATCTCATGTGCAGGGACGCGGTGGACGTCCCATCCGCCATACACGAGCCCGGTCCGGGGATAGGAGCGCGTGTAAGTCCGGAAGGTCACATCCGGATCGGGAAAGGTGATCTTTTCCGGCTCGGGGTCCGCGCTGTAGAGCACCTCGGTGTAGCTTGCCCGGGTGCGCGCGTAGGAGCGGTGAAGGACTCCCTGGTCGAGGACGTCGCCAGGGAGGTCAAGCCCTTGGCGGTAGCGGGTGGGGTAAGAGGCTCCCTTCACATCGTCCGCCCGGACGGGAAGCGTCTCGGTCCGGTCCTCCGCGAGCAGGTCCATGCACAGAAGTGGGTTTCAGTTCTTAAAATGCTGCGGCTTTGGGACATAACTGCCAATCGCCATCGGTTTTCAAAATCAGTATGCGTGGGCAACAAAAAACGTGTATTCCCATGCCAAGAAGGCTTATGATGTCGTTTTTCAATTCACACTCTTCCACAGAAAGTATCCTGCTCTGCAAAAAAGGGGGAACCCATGAAACAGGGCCTGTACGTGTTGAAAAAAATCGATGCGTACCGCTGGTTTTGTCCCAAAGCCAAATGCTACGCGTGGATCTCCACCGTGTCCCCGTCCCGCATGGCGTGCTCGAGCCCCACCTTCTGGCCCGGGAACCGGGCTGACGGGCCCCAGATCTTCGCGAAGGCGAAGGTCTTCAGGAAGCCGAACCGCTGGGCCACGTCCCGGACGGCGGCCTTGCCTTTCAGGATGTAGGGGTCTGGAGAAGGCGCTTTGCCAGGCTCCTTGAGGTAGATCCTGGCCAACCCCAGCCCCTTCCAGATCGCCTCCCGGAGGGCGTCCAGCCCTTCCTTCTGGAGGGCGGAGATGCGCAGCGCCCCGGGGACTGGGGGGGCGGGTTGGTCAGCCTTGTTCACCACCGTGATGCAGGGGACGTACTTCCGGTTCGCGGAGAGGCAGTCGATGAGCTGGTCTAACGACAGGGGTTGGCGGATGACCACCTCCGCGTTCAGGATCCTGAACTCCTTCAGGACTTCCTTGACGGTCTCCTGCGAGAGCGCGAAGCCCCTTGGCAGGTGCAGATGGATGCCGCCCATGCTGGATCGCAGGATGCGCACGTCCGGCGGGCGCAGGTTCAGGCGGAAGCCCGCTTGCTGCAGTTCGCCCTGGAGGATGCGCTGCTGGTCGGGAGCGCGCTCGCCCGCGACGATCAGCAGGATGAGGTCGGCGCTTCTCACGACGGAGAGGACTTCCTTGCCCCTACCTTTCCCCGCAGCAGCGGCCTCGATCAGGCCGGGGACATCCAGCAGCTGGAGCTTGGCTCCGCGGTAGGACATGACCCCCGGGACCACGACCAGGGTGGTGAAATCATAGGCCGCCACCCTGGAGGTTGCATTGGTCAGGGCGTTGAGGAGGGTGCTCTTCCCCACCGAGGGGAAACCCACAAAGACCACGGTCGCGTCCCCGGTTTTCTTGACCCCGTAGCCGAGGCCGGCCCCGCCCCCGCCCGCGCCTTCCTGGGCCTCCTTGAGCCTGGCCAGCTGGGCTTTCAGCAGACCGATGTGCTTCTGCGTTGCCTTGTTGTACTGGGTCCGGGCCATCTCCTCCTCGATGGCCTTGATCTTGTCCGCCGTGCCCATGCTGATCAATGGCGGGCGGGAATTATAATACTCCTCGGTCCTGGAAGAGGGCAAGCGTCTCCTTCATGAGCTGCAACTGCGCTTGCCGGCGGGGGTCGAATACCATCCCGTATGCTTCCCTGTGCACAGGATCAGTATCTGATGCGATCTGTCGCACAAGCCTGTCCCACTCGCTGAGAAACGCAGGGCGATGACCGGCAACGAACGATCGTTCCATGAATATGGCCAGCGCTTCGTCCAGAACACGCGCCTCCTCCGGAGGGTACATTTCCTCCATGTGGGGCATACCCACGCCGTGCGTGGCTTCATGGACGATGAGAGCATCTTCGGGGAATGTGTCGGTTGGGTGCGGCTCATTGATGCTTGCGCGCAAGGCACCCGTTGAAACAAATGCATATCCCGACTCTTGCAGGCGGTCGAGGCCCAGGAATCTTTGGTAGGGGGCTGGCGGTCGTGGAGTTTCTTCAACCACGGTCCCATGGTCGTCCTGGTATGTCCGAGTTTGCCAAAACCTCACATACCTTGGCGACTCGGCCAGTCGAATGCATCCCCAGTCGGAGAATTCAGGATCCTGCACCGTTCGCACCCATAGTCCATCCTGGAGGCGGTAGCCGGGAAGGTCCCTCGTGGAGTAGATGGTGATCCGGTCGCCCGCGCCGTCAGCAAGAATGATGGGCACATCCCCATGGAGTTCATTCTGGACGTATCTTCGGCCACGTTCTATTTGCCCGATTCTTTCGGCGTGCATATTTGTCACTACTCACCAGTATTTAAATACTCTCCTCTTGGTTATTTTTGAGGGCATATAACCCTCCCACCAATAGGTGACCATGCAGGATCAACACTTCCTGGAAAGCGAATGGTGCGCCAAGGTCGCGGCTGCCGTGCAGACCCAGCCTGGAGATGTCATTCTGGAGATAGGCGCGGGCCGGGGGGAGCTTACCCAATTCCTCCTCCCCCTGGGCAGGGTGATCGCGATCGAGAGCGACCCCTCCCTTTTCGCCGAGTTGCGCGACCTCGCGGGGAGGAGGGGGGCGGATGTCCGCCTCGGGAATGCACTTCACTTCCTCCGCCGCATACGGTTCTCCATCATCGCGGCGAACCTTCCCTACGCCATCTGCGAGCCCCTGTTCCGTAGTTTGGCATTCCACCACTGGAGGGAGGGAGTCGCGACCATTCCCCGCAGGTTTGCCGCCCTGTTGGGGAAGCCGCCGTACAGCTTCCTGTACCAGGTGGAAGAACTCTTCCCCGTCCCGCGGGACGCATTCTCGCCGCAGCCGCGGACCGACTCGGTGGTGGTGCGGGTGCGGCCCCGCCCCTCCCTGCTCCGGGAGGTGTTCCTCCTCCGGGAGCGGCGGCTGAAGAACGCGCTGGAGCGCGCCCTCCGGGGGAAGACGAAGCGGGAAGTGCGCGCCTCTCTCCGGGGCCTGCCCGCTGCCTTGCAGGACCAGCAGGTGAGCCAACTCACCCCCGCGGACTGGATCGCAGTGGAGGAATGGCTTGGCGCGCCGAAAAAACCAGCAGACAGCGGACACCTTTTGTCGAAACAGCAATCCGGCGAAAACGTTTAAATAGGGCTGGTCACAATACTCATTATCCTTTTCGGGAGGAATTATGGCGGGAGCTGTTGCAGAGAAGTCAGCAGACAAAATGACCCAGGCCCGGGAGATCTCGGTTTCTGAGTTCTTCGAGAAGAATCGCCACCTCCTCGGGTACGACAACAAGATCAAGGCCCTGCTCATCATCGTCAAGGAAGGCGTGGACAATTCCCTCGACGCCACCGAGGAGGCCAGGATCCTCCCGGAGATCTACCTCAAGGTCGAGGAGCTCGAGAAGGAGAAGTACAAGATCGTCATCCGGGACAATGGCCCCGGCATCATCAAAGCCCAGATCCCCAAGATATTCGGCACGCTCCTCTACGGCAGCAAGTTCCACCGCCTCAAGCAGGGGAGGGGCCAGCAGGGGCTCGGCATCTCCTGCGCGGTCATGTACTCCCAGCTCACCACCGGCGAGCCCACGGAGATCATCTCCTCCACCGGCGACGGCAGGACGCACCGCTACAAGCTCAAGATCGACGTCAAGAAGAACGAACCCATCATCATCGAAGAGTCGGAAGAGCCGAGCAAGAAGCCGTGGCACGGGGTGCAGATCACCTTCATCGTGGAGGGCATCTACCGCGAGCACAAACAATCTGTCCTGGAGTACGTGAAGCAGACTGCCGTCGCGAACCCGTTTGCCGACCTCATCTTCGACTCCCCGACCGGGAGGCTGTCCTTCAAGCGGGGGATCGAGCAGCTCCCCAAGGAACCCCAGGAAATCCAGCCCCACCTGGAGGGGGTCGAAGTGGGCGTGCTTTCGCGCATGCTGCACGAGACCGCTGCCCGCTCCGTTTCCTCCTTCCTGTCGACGGAGTTCACCCGCATCGGCAAGACCACGGCCCTGGAGATCTGCGAGAAGGCAGGGATAGACCCCAAGATCTCCCCCCGCCGGGCCACGGACGAGGACGTGATCAAGGTCGTGAAGGCCGTCAAGGAGGTCAAGCTGACCAAGCCCCCTACTGACGTCCTCTCGCCCCTGGGAGAGGAGCTGATCGAGAAGGGGCTCAAGAAAGAGCTCAACCCAGAGTTCCTGGCGGTCATTTCCCGGCCGCCGGCGGTCTACCGGGGCTTCCCTTTCCAGCTGGAGGTGGGCATCGCCTGGGGAGGAAGCATCGCGGAGCCGAACTTCATGCGCTTCGCGAACCGCGTTCCCCTGCTCTACCAGCAGGGCGACTGCGCGATCACGAAGTCGATCATGGGCGTGGACTGGAAGCGCTACGGAATCGAGGTGGACAAGCTCCCCCTCGGGCCGGTGGCCATCATGGTGCACATCTGCTCGGTCTGGGTTCCGTTCACCTCGGAATCCAAGGAGGCCGTTGCCTCCTATCCGGTCATCATCAAGGAGACCAAGCTCGCCCTGCAGGAAGCTGCCCGCAAGCTGTCCCTCTACCTGGCAGGCAAGCGCCGCGCGGAATACCAGGCCGAGCGCATGAAGATCTTCGAGCGCTATGCAGAGGAGACCGCACGGGCCCTGGAGGAGCTGACCGGGGAGAAGGCCGAGAAGATCCGCGCGCAGATCAGGAAGATCGTCGCCCAGGCGAAGCCCGAGGACATCGAGGGCGAAGCCGATGATGCGGGCGGCGCCTCGGAAGGCGGCGGAGGCGAGGAGTAATGGCCCGGCACGATGATCCCAAGGGAGGATTGCAGGACCTCGGCAGGAGGGTCGTGAAGGACATACTTGCCGAGAAGAACCCGGACGTCCCCCTGCCCATCCGCACCCTTGCCAACATCTACTTCGACGAGAAGAGCGGCCTGGTGAAGCTCGGGGACAAGGTCTCCCACCGCACCTACCTGAACATCGCCCACACCCGGAAGTTCATGCAGACCATGCTTGTGGCGGCAGAATGCAAGAAGATCATCGACCAGAACGTGACGACCAGCATCCGCGACCTCTACTACGCCCTCAAGCACACCATCCCCCAGACCCAGGAGAACACCTTCGAGGAGCAGGCCGAGTCAGACCCCATCCTCGAGGACATCGAGGCCGCCATGGACACCCTGCGCGAGCGCCTGCACCTGCAGGCCGACAGGAAGGGCTACCTGGCCGGCCCGCTGGCCATCCGGGACACGGGCGACATGATAGACGCCGCGAGGATGGGATCCTCCGGCTGGGCCATCCCCTCCAACGTGGAGCCGGAGATCATCGAGTTCAAGGATTGCACGGCTGATTTTGTCCTGGTCATCGAGAAGGACGCCGTCTGGCAGCGCCTGAACGAGGACAAGTTCTGGCGCAAGCACAACTGCCTCATCCTCACCGGGAAGGGGCAGCCAGCCCGCGGAACCCGCCGCCTCATCAACCGCCTGCACACGGAGCTGAAGCTGCCCATCTACGTCCTGGCTGACGCTGATCCTTGGGGGTACTACATCTACTCGGTCATCAAGCAGGGGTCGATCAACCTCTCCTTCCTGTCGGACAGGCTGGGAACCCCCGATGCCAAATACATCGGCCTCACCACCCAGGACGTCAAGACGTTCAAGCTCCCGTCCCAGGTCACCATCAAGATGAACCAGGGAGACATCAAACGCACGAATGAAATGATGAACTACGTCTGGTTCAAGCCCGCCCCCTGGCAGAAGGAGCTCACCCACATGCTGGAGGCGGGGCACAAGCTCGAGCTCGAGGCCCTCTCCTCCAAGGGGATCAAGTTCATCTCCGAAACCTATCTCCCCCAGAAGATCAAGGGCAAGGATTTCCTGCCCTAAAATCCGGCATTCACGCAAACCATTCTTCTCGACTCGCCGGCGCGGCGGAGCGTATCTTTTCCACCGCTCCTTGGAGGGGGTGGGTCATCTTTATTTCTCCTGCGGGAAGTTCCAGCTCGGTGCGGAAGACCATGTCCCTTTCCGGATCGGTCGCATACCGTATGATAGGAACGGCCGATCCGTCCAGCAGCGGTTCAAGACGAAGAAGGGCAACTTCTCGTGACAATAATCGCCGCTCGACGATTTCCCCATTGATCGCTTGCAGATGTTTCACTGGAACGGTATCGTCAGGGAAGAAAACGGAGAGGTCAACCAGCGTCGTCACGGTGTCGCGTGCCTCGCCCCATCCGATCGAGAACGGATATGCCGTGTCGATGAGCGAGCCGCCCCGGTACACTTCGACGCGCGTCCTGCCGTCCTTGATGACGCGCTGTGGAACCGCCAATTCCTGCAGCTTTGCAACGTACATTTTTCGGTCTTGGTCATAGATAACGCCCCCGGGAGACCTCCCGTCAAGGAAGAGCAGTTCTTCCTTGGCTTCTCGCTGGCCCGTCAACTCCACCGGCTCCGCCCTGCCGCCCACGAGGTGGGACAGGCCGCTGGGTGTCGTATAGTGGTCAGGATAACTCGGTGCTCCAGCGTCACGATAGAGAGCTGCGAGATAGGTGGTGCCATCATGCATCCGCACCAGGGGGCAGAATCCTGCAGCGCCCCAGGTCTTGACCCCTCCTTGGATGGAGGCCTTCCGCTGCTGCGCCGTCGTGATATAGGGATGGCTCTCCAATGGCTGGAGGAACACCCGGTAGACCGAAACCGGTCCCTCGTCCGCCTGTTCCACACCGCCGATCGTCGAAAGCGCGAACGGGGCGTCATGGCGGCCGATGAGCCTTCGCCGGAGCAGGCCGGCGATGAGTTCCTGGGAGGCGGTTGGCATATCTCTCCTTCGCTGCATATTGTTTCTTTATTGCCTGCTTGATATCGCTTTGTAATGATTTAAAGGCAATCCGCCCCCCTCGAGGGCACCCATTTCGCTATTTGCCAGTTCCAGAACCCGCCGATCTGGCGGATGCAGATCGGTCGCCAGCACCGTTAGCGCGCACGGGCAATTCCCTTCGCTTCTGTGCGAGGCCGAAATAGAGATCAGCTGCCTCAAGGGCATCCAAGAATTGAGACGCCTGCCGCAGCCTCCTTGCATCGTAGAAACGGTCCTTTTCATCCTGCCTCCGCAATTCGTCAGGATATTGGAAATCGACCATGATGTCGCCAACTCCGGCTCCGGAGGCATGGGCGATGATCGGCAGCAGCTTGGTGCCATCGAGCGTCTTTGGCAGTCCCCGTGCGGTCCGGAAGCTTTCATACGCTTCCATCGAGGCGCGCAATGCCTCCGGATGGAAGAACTCCGGCCCGAAGACGTCGAGGGCGTATCCCAGTTTCTCCTCAACATTCCGCAAGCAAATAATATCGGTCTGTTGCCGGGTTTCTGGGAAACTGCTTCCCGACTTACCAGAGCGGAAGGGAAGAATGCACGCCGCCTGTGTTGGGGCGGTTTGGATAGGGCCCGCAAGCATGGTGGCGCACTGGGGGATGTCCGCTGTGCCCGGGACGACTTTGACGCCAGTGTAGATGCCGGCATATTCAGGCGTCGTCCATGCCACCACCCTCGGACTGCGATCCAAGGCAAGGGAAAGTGCGCGCATCCTGGTCGTTCCCTCCTCTTCAGCATGCTCGATCTGGACGCCCAATTCCCTCGCGCGATCGAGAAAATCCCCACTAGATCCGAGGTCAGTGGCGACCACTCCATATCCCTGCCCAATGGCATATTGAAAGAAGTCAAGGGCGGCTTGCCGGCGATATCCATCTCCTGGCCGGTCCCTATAACCGGTCATGGTAGCCACCGTGATAGACCGCGGATCCGCGCTTGCCCGGCTGCCATCCCAGGCATTGCGCACGACATTCACGGTTCTGGTGGGAGAAGAAACCTCGTGCCTGCGAAGTCCGAACGAACCGCCCATACCATCAGGCGTTGCTGCGGAAGCTTATAAAACTGACCCCGCGCAGGCTTCTGTTGGCGGTTTTTCCCCGCCGGGAGCGGAGGGCGGCTTTTTAAGCCTAGCCTGTTGGAAGATTAGACATGCCGACCCTGATCATCGCCGAGAAGCCTTCTTCGGCCCAGAAGATCGCGGAGGCCCTCGCGGAGGGCGGCCCCCGCCTGCGGAAGGGCGGCGGGGTCGCGTACTACGAGATCACCCGGGGCGGGGAGGAGCTGATCGTTGCCCCGGCAGTGGGCCACCTCTTTGCCCTTGACCAGAAGGAGAAGGGGAAGAAGTGGACTTACCCGGTCTATGACCTGGCGTGGAAGCCTGCCTACGAAATCCGCGGGAACGAGTGGTCGAAGAAATATTTCCTGAACCTCCAGCGGCTGGCCAAGCAGGCTGAAGTGTTCGTCTCGGCCTGCGACTACGACATCGAGGGCAGCACCATCGCCTTCAACATCATCTCGCTCATCTGCAAGGCCAAGGACGGCAAGAGAATGAAGTTCTCCACGCTGACCAAGTCCGACCTTATCAAGGCATGGGAGGAAGCCTCCCCCCACCTGGATTTCGGGCAGATCGAGGCTGGCCTGGCCAGGCATACCCTGGACTTCCTCTGGGGCATCAACACCTCCCGCGCCCTGACCGGCGCCCTCAAGAGGGCGGGCAACTTCAAGGTCCTCTCCACCGGCCGGGTCCAGGGCCCCACCCTGGAGATACTGGCCCGCCGGCAGCAGGCCATCGAGGCGTTCCAGCCGGAGCCCTACTGGGAGCTCCACCTGCATGGAAGGGTCCCCGGCGGGGCATTCCTCGCAGAACATGCCCACGGCCGCTTCCTTGAAAAACCCCAGGCGGCAGCCGTCCACCAGAAGTGCTCGGGCAAGCCAGGCACGGTGAAAACCGTGGAGCGGAAGCAGTACCAGCAGAAGCCCCCCGTTCCCTTCGACCTCACCACGCTCCAGCGGGAGGCCTACAAGCACTTCGGCTCCTCCCCCAAGCAGACCCTGGACACGGCGCAGGCCCTGTACGAGCGCGCCCTCATTTCCTACCCCCGCACCGCGAGCCAGAAGCTCCCCCCCACGATCGGCTACCGCTCCATAGTCGAGCAGCTGGGCGAGCAGCGGGACTACCGACTCCTGTGCGCACAGCTCCTCAGCGGGGAGCTGAAGCCCAGCGAGGGCCCCAAGGCCGACCCCGCCCATCCCGCCATCTTCCCGACCGGCGCCGCTCCGGAGGCGCTGAACGACTACCAGAAGCGCCTGTACGACCTGATCGTCCGGCGGTTCCTGGCCGTGTTCGCTGCTCCCGCCGTGCGCGAGCGGCTGAGCGCGACCATTGACGTTGCCGGTGAATCATTCGTCGCGGAGGGCTACCGCACCGTGGACCCGCAGTGGATGGCCTACTACGGGAGATTCGCCGCGTTCAAGGAACTCCTGCTCCCCGCCCTCGCCGAGGGCCAGAAGGTCGCGAACGACGGCATCGACCTGCTCGACAAGGAAACCCAGCCCCCCTCCCGCTACACCCAGGCCACCCTGCTCAAGGAGATGGAAGAGCTGGGCCTCGGCACCAAGGCCACCCGGGCCGGGATCATGCAGACCCTCTACGACCGGGGCTACATCACCGACGAGTCCATCGTCGTGACCACCCTCGGCCTCGCCGTGATCACCGCGCTCGAGAAATATTGTCCGGACATCATCTCCGTGGAATTGACCCGCACCTTCGACCAGGAGATGGAGGCCATTCAGGAGGAGCAGAAGCAGCGCGAGGAGGTGGTCGCGGAGGCGAAAGCCACCCTCGAGCGGATCCTGGGGCCGTTCAAGGAGCAGGAACTGGCCATTGGGAAGGAACTGCAGGTGGCCCTGCAGGACGCGCTCCGGCAGGAGGCGACCATCGGTCCCTGCACCTGCGGGGGCACCCTCCTGAAGCGGCGATCCCGGTTTGGCAAGCGCTTCGTGGGCTGCTCCGCCTACCCGAAATGCACCCAGACCTTTTCCCTCCCGCAGCAGGGGTTCCTGACCACTACCCCCGGCCTCTGCACCTGCGGGCTCTTCGTCATCCTGGTGAAGCGCGCGGGCAAGCGCCCCTGGAAGCTCTGCGTGCGCTGCGGCTTCAGGGACAACCGCAAGCCGCAAGGAGCTGTCCCCGCCATGACAGCAGCAGTCCCTGCCGGGCCGCCGGCGAAGCGCCGCGCGCGGCCTGCCCCTAAGGTGCAGGAACCGGCACCTCCCGCAAGGAAACGCATGCCAGCCACAATTCCAGCGGCGCGGCCCATTCCCGCAGCGCACGATGCCACGCCACCCCCCTCCGGCAGGAGGCGCACGCCGGCCGCCCCTCCAGCGGCGCAGGAGCCGCGCCCTCCCTCCCCGGCGGGCCAGGAGAAGGCTCCCGCACCCCGCGCGCGCCCCGGCCCGAAGCGCGCCCAGGAGCCTCCGGCACCGCCAGAAAAGGGCGCCCGTTCCCGCGCGCCCGGCGCTCGCGCTCCCCGGGCCCCGCTGGAGACCGGTCCTGCTCCCGCGGAGCTTGCGGGCCAGCCGCCTCCGGCACCAGCGCGCCGCCGCGCCAAGAAATCCGCCCCTCCTCCGGAATAGCTCTTTTATCCCCGCCTGCCCAAGAAAGGATATGCCCACCCGGTGGACGCGTCCGGAGCGGCGGCGGCACGTCCGAAGGAAGTATTACCATTGGAAGGAGAAGATCTTCACCGCGGTCCTCTGCATCGGGCTCGTCCTCATCACCCTGTCCATGGCGATCATGAACTTCTCCGGGAACATCCGTCTGGAACTGGTATCGGGCGCTCTGATCTTCCTCGGCGTCCTGGTGTCGTTCGGGGTGGTGTGGGGGGAGCGCACCATCCGCTCCCCGTCCATCCTGGCTATCCTGGCGCTCATGGTCGTCGTGATCGCGATCACCTCCCTGGCCGCTGGCTGGCCGGTGTTCGAGCGCCTGGCCGCCTCCGCGGTGGTGGGAGTCCTGTTCCTGGTCATCCTGGGGCTGGCCTTCTTCTTCGTGGACACCGCGACCTACGAGAACGAGTGAATGCCGTCATCCCGGACCGGCGCCGAGGGAAAGCGTTGGGAGTGCATGCGCCGGGCGGGACAGCGGGCTGGGCAATTGGTCCCGGGTCCTCCTGTCTGCGGCCTTGAGCCAGTTGCAATGAGATAACTGGGGCTCAGTGGAACGATTCGAGAAACTCGCTGGCAGTCATAATGCTGATTCCCTGAAACTGTTTCAGCACCAGCAGATCCGGATCTCCAGTGACAATATAGTGGGCGTTTCCGTCAAGGGCAGTCTCAAGGATTTTATTGTCCTTGGGGTCCCTGCATGCGGTGACTGCGGATGTCTTCTGTACAAGATGCACATGGCTGAGGAGGATGTCGACATACATCAGAAGCTCCATATCAGGGAATCCGAATTTGTTTTTCAGCCTGTCTATAAGCTCTTCCAGAATCTCTACTGAGGCAATAAGAGTATATTTCCCCCCTATTCCGTGTTTCAGAATTTCATATGGCCTGCCTCTCCAGAAGACGGCAGAGATGAGGATGTTGGTGTCCAGGACAACCCTAATCATCCTCGAGCACGTCCTTCTCCTTGATCCCCTTCCGCCTGGCGAATTTCACGCCAAAATCAACGATCTTCTCGAAATCCTTGACCGTGGGGAGCTCAAGCCTCTTGAAGATAATGGTATCCCCGCTTCCGTAGACGGCAAACTTTGTCCCCTCCTTTATCTTCAGATGTTCCCTGATTTCCAGGGGAATTACTACCTGCCCCTTCGGGGAGGTTGTTGTTATGGCAACTTGGGTCATGCGATCACCTCAGTAAAATAGTTTTACTCTTGTACATATAAAGCTTCTTGCGCAACCCTGAGCGCCTGAAGAAGCAACTCCAAGACAGACGGCTCACAACCGAAGACTGATGGCTGCGCATGGTATCTGCGGGTGCATGCGCCGGGCGGGACAGCGGGCTGGGCAATTGGTCCCGGGTCCTCCTGTCTGCGGCCCCGACTGGCTTTCTGCCCTCCGCGCCGCCGGAAGAGGTAGCGCGCAGCTCAGCCCTGTTTTTGGTGCAGCTTCCGGAAAGAGCAAAGCTCTTTACGGCCGAGGATGCCCCTGCATCCTCCGGTCTCGCAAAAAGGTGCCGGCGTGTTTTTGGTGCAGCTTTTTCGCAAAAAGGTGCCGGCGTGTTTTTGGTGCAGCTTTTTCGCAAAAAGGTGCCATCATTGCTGCGACTCCAGCACGGTGTGCGTGACTTCCAGCTTGTCCGCCGGCGAGGCGCGCAATCCCTTGCGGAGCATGATGAGCCGTTTCTTGGGCCCGGGCACGGACCCCCTGATGACCACGTAGCTGCCCCGCAGGGCGGGGAAACCCACCCATCCCCCCTTCGGGGTGAGGCCGTCCGTGCCGATCTTGAGGACCTGTTTGCTGTACTCTGTCCTGGTCCCGAAGCCCATCTGGCCGGGGAGGGCCAGCTTCCCCGGGAGGACCTTGGAGGGGGTGATCGGGCCCAGGGAGCCCAGGTGCCTGCGTTTCCCGTGGTCCTTGCGGCTGCGGATCTTGATGTGGAACCTGGCCACGGGCCCCTGCACGCCCTTCCCCTTGTTCACGGCCTTGACGTCCACGAACTCGCCTTCCTTGAAGACGTCGGCAATGGCGATCTCCTGGCCGAGCTTGCCCACCGCGAAGGCGAAGGCCTGCGCAGCCTCCCCGCCGAGGGGGATCTCGAAGAGCTCGGGAGTCTTCTTGAAGAAGGGCTGCTCGTGCACGAGCAGGCGGACCTCAGCCGTGCCAGGCAGGAGTTCGGGCTTGGCGCGCTGCTTCGGGGGAGTGAGCACGCGCGCGAGCGCGGGGGAGGTCTTCTCCGCGAGGAAGGTCTTCAGGTCCCGGAGGCCGTACGGCCCGCGGGCGTAGAGCTTGATCCCCGCCACGACCAGGGGAGGGACGGCGAGCACGGTCGCGGGCAGGGCTATTTCCCTGCCATGCGTGGCCGTGCCCTTGCGGCTGTCCGCGACCAGGACCGTGGTCATGCCTGCCTTGTAGCCGGCAAACGCCAGCGGGATAGCCTGGGATTCCTTCCTCACGTGCGTCCCGAAGCTGTCAAACATGCGCTTGGCGCGCTTCCGCGGCCAGAATGCCCGTGAACCCGCACGGGGCTTGTGCCCTTTTGCCATACCTTCTCTAATGGCCCCCGGGTATTTATAAATAGGGGGGCGTCGTTCCGCTTCTTCGCCGCGGCTTTGTCACGCAGTTGGTTTGGCCGTTTAACTCCTTGTCGGATGTCAGGTGATATGGTTCGTATATGCCTTTCTCCGCTGACTACGATGCATATTTTTGACGATATTCGGCGTTCCATGACACCCCATATGCGACGGTCGTGGAATCAACCTATGCTGCGACAGCGCCTTCGTCGTCAGTCCCTCTAAGTAGACAAAGAGAAAGCGCCGCCTTTGGGGAGGCGGCGCTAAGAAAGCTACCAGAGCTTGAACTGGATGCTCTTGACCACGCGCTGCTCGGTGCGCATGCCGAAGAACCCCCGGACTTGGTGTTCCACCACCACGCAGGCGCGGCCGTTCGACTTGCGCGCGAGGATCATGGCATGGAGCAGGGCGAGGGCCGTGGTGTCGGTGATCGCGTCCTCCACGGGATAGGGGAACCGCTGGGGAGGCAGGACGAGGGCGGATTCCCTTGCGGGGAGATCCATGAGGGCGGACTCCCTTTCGGGGAAATCCATCCCTACGGCAGGGAGGCGGGTATTCATGGGGCGGAACATCATTGCTCGGGACATCGACGCCTTGGACACTATGTCAAAGAGGCTGGTAGTCATGGGGCCGTGATCCTGAAGGTGGTGTTGGTGGTGACTTCAATCATGCGGTTGCCGCGGCGGAAGACGCTGACGTCCTCGCGTTCGAGGCGATCGCTGTCCGCGTCCTCCATCTCCTGGACGAAGGGGAGGAGCCTGTAAGGAAGATCGGGAAGCTGCTCCAGGCGCTTCTCCCTCTCCTGCTGTTGGTTTTTTGCATGCCTGTCCAGGATGACCGGGACAAGCGCGAGGGCAAGGAGTTCAAGCATGGTTTCCTGGGTGGAGAGGTTCCCCTTCCCGAATCGGGTGGCGAAGTCTGCGCGCGCACGGAAGTCTCGGGCGAGAGCGCACGCCAGACCGCCTACGGGAAAGGATGGGTGAGCATGACCTGTGGATTTCTCCGTTTCCCGGGGGATAACCCTGCGCTGTGGCGGCCGCCACTGCAGGCGCCGCATATGGCTTTTGTACGTGTTTACCCCCGGGTCGCGGTCGCCTTAAATACTTGACCGATAACCAGAAATTCCCGCTCGACCATACACAGTAGACA
>JACQOD010000026.1 GCA_016202725.1 Candidatus Aenigmatarchaeota archaeon
GCCCGCCGCTTTAGCGGCGGGTAGTTTACCTCATCTGTGTCTTGCCAACCCAAGACTTTAATCCTTTCTTTCATCTTAATAGAATGATTGATTTGTTATAGTCATGTTGTAGTTATATCCGTTTCAGCGTCGCCTGGCGCTCCCGGATGTCCTTCCTGCCGGTGAGCAGGTTCAGGCTCAGTTGCCTGCTCCTGGTCTGGGGGTAGACCAGCCGGTGGACTTCCACCCGGAAGCCCATCCATCTCAGCTTCAGCAGGCAGAGCTTCTGGCGCTCGCTGAGGGATTCGTGCCCGAGCTTGCACTCCACCCAGAGGAAGCTGCCGCTGCGGTAGCAGAGGAAGTCCGGCATCCCATGCTGCACGGCGCAGAAATACTGCAACTGCTCCCGCGTGCCTGGCATGTGGAGGTCCAGCAGGGTGCAGAGCTGCTCGTACCGCTCGCGCAGGGCGCGGGGGATCCCCCGCTCCCGGACGATGTCCAGCATCCCTCCTCTCCAGACAGTCCAGCCCTGCTTCTCCAGCCGCTCCCGGATCAGCCGTTCGCTCAGCCCCCGGTTGCTGCGGTAGCGCCTGCTGAGGGGGATGCATTCCACGCGGATGTCCCGGAGGCCGTCCATGCCAGGGAATGGTTCCAAAGGGATTTATCCCTGCCGGGTGGAGGGGGCCGGTAGGCCGGCACTCTTTCATATCGATGTCGTTTATCTTTCTGCCCTCCTAAAGGAGAGCTATGGCAACGACCGTCTCGCTATCAGAGGAGGCCTACCGGGCACTGAAGAGCGTGCAGCATCCAGGCCAATCATTCTCTGATGCGGTCCTTGCGATAACTGCAGCGCAGCGGAGGCGCGCATTGGACTTCGCCGGCCGATGGCACGGCAGCCGGAGGGAGATGGACGCGATCTTTCTCAGGGTCGCCACCGATCGCAGGCGCAGCAGAGCGTGATTCTAGCACCGGGGCGTCCCGGCCCTCCCGGCCCGCTCCCTGGGTTCCGGGTATAAGCCTTCCTCCCTCACGGTGGTAGGGAGAGATCCATCCTGGCGGGGCGGCTCTCCACAGGAGGCGATCACATGGGCAGGACGATTCCTTCAACGACGGCGCGCGTGGACGAGCGGCTCGCGGAGTGGCAGTTCTTTGCGCGCGTGCTGCCCCGCTCGGGCCAGGAGGCCTTCCAGGACCTCGCGGTCGCGGCCCGCAACGCCCGGGCAGCCATCTCCGAGGCGCCTGACCCGGATATTGCCATCCCCATCCTGCTGGCCATGCTCGTGCAGGTCCAGCGGGATCTCCGCCAGGCAGAGGCTCGCATCCAGTCATCCCTGGGGAAGGGGTGACCCATGCATTCCCCCCTCTCCGAGACACCGCAAGGCTACCCCACCGCCTTCGCTCCCGCATCCCTCCCCCCTCCGGGGAGGATCGCGTTCGGCCTGCCCCCCTTGGACAGGCTCCTGGTCCCCAACGGCCTGGTGACCCTCCGCTGTCCCGATCCCACCCTGCTCTTCTGGCTGGTGGTGCGCGCCCTGGTCCGCGTCCCCCCAGGTCCGCCGGTCCTGTACCTGCATTTCCTGGATTATCATGCACGTTTCTGGACCATCAAGCTGGACGCCCTGGTGCGGGCCGCGCGCCGGGCCTGCCGCGACCCCCGGCAGCTGCTGGAGCAGGTGCTCTGCGTCCGCGCCTTCTCCCGGGACCAGGCGGAGGAGGAGGGCAACTGGGAACGGATCGCCCGGATCCCTGCCGTCAGCTTCGTGGTGGTGGACTCCATCGGCGAGCTCTACGAGCTCAAGGGGGAGAGGAACCAGGTCCTGACCCTGGGGAAGCTGAATGGTCTCTGCGCGCGCTACGGCTGCGCCGCCCTGGTGCTGGACTATTCCTCCCGCCTGCACCCGTTCCTGGGGGACCTCTCCGCGGTCATCCTGCAGCTGCAGCAGGCGCCCGGCGGGGCTGCTGTGGAGATCCTGAAGCATCCCTCCCTGCCGGAGGGGAGGGTGTATCTCCCCCTCGCGCGGGAGGAGGGCTGATGTGGTACCACCTGTTGGTCGAGGATGCGCAGGTGCAGTTGTTCGGGAAAATGGAGGGGAGACGCATCACCGAACGCAGGCCCTACCGCCCCTGGTTCTACGCGGTCCCCCTTCCGGGGGAGGCAGAAAGGATCGCCTGGGTGCTGGAGCAGCACCCGCTGGTTGCAGCTGCCAGGCTGGAGGAGCGGAAGCCCGACCTTCTCGATCCCCGGGTCGCTCCAGTCGTCCGGATCGAGACCGCTGGCGTGCAGGCCTTCCCCCAGGCGGCCAGGGACGCGCGCGGGCTGGAGGGCGTGCGCGAGCTCGCGGAAACCAGGCTGCCCCACGACTTCAAGGTCGCGGCCCAGCTGGGCTTGCAGTTCTTCCAGGGGGACGAGCCCCTGTCCTGCACCCTCCTGGGTCCGGAGGGGCCGGAGGATCCGGAGGCGGAGGTGGCGGTCAGGTGGTCCCCTGGAGGCTCACACCGCGGCCCCGCTGCAGCTTCCCCGCAGCTTCCCGGCCCTCTGCCCCACCAGCTGCTGCTGGACCTCCAGCAGGACCTGGCCCACGACATCTATCCCCTGGACTACGCCTTGGACTCCCGCGCGCGCATCCTGCTGGCCGCGCAGGAAAGGCTGCTCCGCCTGCAAGAGTTGAGCAGGGAGACCGGCGTCCCGCCCGAGCGCCTGCCCTTCCTCACCCCCGGCGCGCTGAACACCTTCCTGCACATCCGCGCCGCCTGGCAGCAGGGCTTCCTCATCCCGGACCGCAAGCGCATTCTGGAGGAGCCGAAGTCCCTGGCCCTGCTCGAGCGCGCGGACAAGGGCGGGCTGATCTTCTACCCCCAACCAGGCCTGTACCGAGGCGTGGCCAAGTGCGACTTCAGCTCCATGTACCCCTCGCTCATCGTGCGCGCGAACATCTCCCCCGAGACCCTGGGCTGCGGCTGCTCTCCAGGAACAACGGTTCCCCAGACGGGCTGGGAATTCTGCTCCCATGCGGGGGTCATTCCCCAGGGCGTCCGCCAGGTCCTGGAGCGGAGGCTCGCCCTGAAGGCAGCCCTCCGGCGGGAGCAGGACCCTGCCCGCAGGCGGGAGCTGGACATTCGCCAGCGCGCCTTCAAGACCATCCTAGTTTGCGCATTCGGCTACCTCGGGTACAGCAACTTCATCTTCTCCCGGGTGGAATGCAAGGAGGCGGTCATGCTGCTCGGCAGGGACGTCCTGGCGCGGACGAAGGCCCTTGCGGAGGCCCGGGGCCTGGAGGTCCTGTATGGGATCACGGATTCTGTTTTCGTGCAAGCTTCCCCCCAGGAGGCCGAAGCCTTCTGCCGGGACGCGACCAGGGAGCTGGGATATGAGCTGGTGGTGGACGCGCATTTCCCTGCCATTGTCTTTCCGCGGGACCCGGCGGGGGCGGGCATCGCGAACATGTATTTCGGCCTGACCTCTGAAGGGGAGATCGAGGCCCGGGGCATCGCCCTCCGGCACAGTGATGCTCCCCTCCTGACCCGGCGCTTCCAGCGGGAGGGCATACCCCTCCTCCTGGCCAATGGAGCCCGCCCGCTCGCGGAGAACCGCCAGCAACTGGATTCCCTGCTCGAGGAGCACCAGGAGCGCCTGCGCCGCGGGCTGGTCGCCCTGGAGGACCTGGTCATCAGCCAGCGGATCCGCCGGCCGTTGCAGGCCTATACAGGCCGCGCGCCCCACGTCCAGGCCTTCCGGCGTGCCCCCGATCCTGCAAGGATATCCCGTTTCGTCTTCTGCCAGAACGGCCCGTTGCCTGCCTCGCAGGCTCGGCTGCAGGATGCGGACATCCCCCACTACCAGGCCCTCCTGGAGCGGGCGCACGGCCAGCTGGTGAACGCGCTGTCGGCTAACGTCAGTGAACAACACAATCGACGCTGCCCCCCCTCCTTTGCCGGGCCGTGACGGCGCAGAAGCACGGTTTCCTGCCAAGAGAGCAGTGACGGTTATTTCCGTCACTGATGTTAGGGATCGTCATGAATTACCCTAACCGGCTTTACTGGTTCGGGCATGTTTCATTGTGCATGGACTCCCCTGACCGTGCAGCGTCCCTTCAATGGGTCCTCATTCCTGCTGGGCAACGCCTCCTGTCTGGCTTTCCACCCTGCTGATGGCCAATTCGACCATGGGGGCAGTGGTCTCATTATTTTATGTCGATTCCTTAGGGGAGTTACTCCCTTATCCACACCTCCCTGATGTGGGGGGTAATCTTGGACGAGGCAAATAGTTTCTGGACCTCCCGGGACTTTTCTATCGGAACAAGCAGGGCGTTTCCATAGAATTTTGCGCCGCCAATAGCGGTCAAGAGACCCTCGTGCACATAGGTCCTATCCTTCTTTTTTGAGCTATAGCCAAAGAGCGTTCTGAGGAGCCTCATTTTGTCCCTCTGGAAAAGGCCGCTTAATGAGTAAGAAAAGAGCGCGTAATGACGTAATTTTTCAGGCATGCGTTCGAATTTCCCGAACAGCATGATTCCCGTGCTTATCATGTCAGATCGGACGGCACTCCATCTGCTGCTCGTAAGGTCGCCAACGATGGTCCTGATGGGAAGGAGCCTGCCCTTCACCGACCATTTCTTTTCGATGACGTCAAACCGCTTTTCAGCATCCTTTACGACCATTTCGACCGCCTTCACCCTGGTTTCCGGGGTGTCGATGAACACGTCAATGTCGCTCTCCTTGCCCTGTTCCCCCATGGCAACCGAGCCGAACAAAATGACGCTTCTCACGTCCCGCCGCGCTTCGGGAACCTCAAATAAAAGCGACACGAATTCATACAGGTAGGGGAAGACGTTCATATTTCCTCCCCCAACTCCCCTTCAATAAGTTCCTTCAGGGAAAACATATTTCGTATGGCTTCTTCAACCACGCTTTTTTCCCTCGCCCTCCCATACCATAACTGGTACCTGAAATGTTCCTGCCGCACCAGGAGTTCAAGGATCCTCTTCTTCTCGGGAAAATCAACATCAATCTTCTCACGGGCCAGCTTCTCAGACCGGAAATAGCCATGGTTCACCTGGAAACCGGGTGATATGATAGCCCTTTTGTGGAGGAACAGCGCCAGCATGTTGCAGGAAGCTTCGGAGGCTGAGAAACCTATGATCTGCTGCCGTTCTACCAGCAGGTTGCTCCGCATCTTCTCAGTGATGTCCTTCACGAGTTCTCGAATGCTGTTTTTGTGCTCTTCAATCGAGGTCATACCATCTCTGTGCACCCGCCGCTAATAAAGATTTCCGTTATGAATAACGTATTTTCTGTTATGTGTAATAC
>JACQOD010000025.1 GCA_016202725.1 Candidatus Aenigmatarchaeota archaeon
GCCCAGGGAGCCGAGGTGGTGGGGGCGGACATCTCCGAGGACTGCGTGCGGCACGCCGCCCTGGAAGCGAAGGGGCTGCCGACGCGGTTCGCCCTGGGAGCCATCGAGGCGCTCCCGTTTCTGCCGGGAAGCTTCGACGTGGTGGTCGCGTCCCACATCATCGAGCACGTGCGCGAACCCGCCCGCATCCTGGGAGATCTCTTGGCCTGCCTGCGGCCGGGCGGGAGGCTCCTGCTCACCACCCCCAACTACCGGTCCCTGTGGCCGCTGGCTGAAATGGTGTTCGACCACGCGCTCGCCGAAGAGGCCTATTCCCTCCACGAGCAGCACGTCACGAAATTCTTCCCCGGGCTGCTGCGCAGGCTCCTGAAGGACGCGGGCTTCACCGGCATCCGCATGGAATCCCACTACATTCTGACCCTGCCGCTCTCCCTCGTGTCCCGGCGGGGGGCCGATACGTTGCTCGCCCTCGAGAAGCGCCTGGCCTCCCTCCCCTTCGGGACCATCCTGTATGCGCAGGCGGTGCGTCCGGCATGATTGCCCTGTGGGTCATCTTCACGGCAATAGCCATCTTGCTGTCCCTGCACGTGGGGCTGGTCTGGTTGGATGCGGCGTTCCTCCTGCCCGTAGCGGCCCTGCTGGCGTTTGTCATGCGACGACGAACGCGGTTCCGCATCGCGATCCCTCGCAAAGCCTTCCTCCTCTGCCTGCTGTTGGGGGTGCTGCTCGCCTACCCCCTCCTCCTGCGGGGCGTGCCCGCGGCAGCGGATCCTGCGCAAACCATCACCCTCCGGGTGCTCGATGAGCGCATACCCCCCACCTACGCCCCCTATGCGGACCTGAGCTTCACCTACCAGTACGGGTTCCACCTCTTCGCCAACCTCTTCGCCGACCTGCTCCCGGCGCCGGATTTCCTGGTCCTCTGGTTCTTTGGGGCGCTCTTCGGCGCCCTGGAGGCGGTGCTGCTCTTCGCCTTCGCCCATGCCCTTTCCGGCAAGGAGGAAGCCGGATGGGGGGCGGCCATCCTGCTCCTCGGCAGCAAGGCCGTCTATCGGGACGTCCTGGTGGGCGGCTTCCCCACCATCCTGGCAGTGGACCTCCTCCTCGTCACCTTCCTCGCCTTCTCCCAGAAGAGCAGGCTTGCGTATGTGTGCTTCCCCGCGCTCGCGGCCGTGCACCCGCAGATCGCCCTGTTCGGAGGGGTGCTGCTGGCCCTGTACGGGCTCCTCTATCACCGCCTCCGCCGCGTTCTGCTCCTCCTCCCCTCCCTGGTCCTCGCCCTGCCCGCCTTGTTCACGACCTACGCGGCCATCCTGTCCGCTGCGGGGCCCTCGTTCGCACCCTCACCCTCCATCCAGGCCCTGCTCCTGGTTCCCCTGTTCATCGGCATCGTGCCCTCGGCGGTGGCTGCCCTGGGCGCGGCCTGGCTGGCGAAGCGCCGCCTCCTCTCCCCTGAAAAGCGATTCGCTCTCCTCCTCCTGGCCATCACGGTCGGCCTGTACGTGGCCATGGAGGCCGCTGGCTTCCAGTTCGTTGCGCGGCTGATGGAGGGGGCGATCATCGCCGCCGCCCTCTTCGGGGGGCTGACCCTTGCCGACCTGCCCCGGCACCGCATCCCTGCCTTTGCCGCGGTCCTGCTCGTCGGTGTCCTGGCGACCGTCGCTTCCGGCGAACTCAACGAGCTTCGCTTTGACGGGAAGCTCTCCCCGGAGGAGCAGGGGTTCGCCGCGGCATTCGCCGGCTTTGACCCGGGCCGGGAATGGACGTTCTTTTTCACGCCCGGCGGCCCCAAGATCGCCGAGTATGCGGACAAGATCCCGTATGACGGGAAGGAGGACTGGTTCCTCCCCTATTTCGAGCGGCAAGTGTTCCCCGCGTCCCTGCAGGAGCTCGATCAGCGCCACGCCGCGGCGCAAGAAATCCTTGCGCAATCCTGCGTCTCCTGCGCGCGCGACCTCCCGGTGCGCTACATCGTGGTGAACACGGCGCTCTACTCCCCGCTTCCCGACCAGCCGGCCTTCTCCTGGAACGATTTCCAGGTCTATGCCAACGCCCCTCCCGGAACCGGTCCTCCCCTGGCCTGAGACGGCAGGCATTTATTCCTTGCGGCCCACTAGGAATGAGGGCCCATGCCGCTGCTGTTATCGATCGTGGTGTCCGGGTTCAATGAAGAGGCCAATGTGGACGCCCTCTTCCGGCGGCTGCTCGGTTTCCTGGACGCGCGGAAGGTGGAAGGGGAGATCATCTTCCTGGACAACCACAGCACGGACCGCACCGGCCCCCTGGCCGACCGCTGGGCCCGCCGCGACCGGCGCGTGCACGTCGTCCATCGGCGCAACCGCCCGAACCGGGACCTGGGAAGCTCGCTCCGCGAGGGGTTCGCCCGCTGCCGTGGCCGCTATGTGCTCATCATGGACGCCGACCTTTCCCATGATCCAGAGGACATTCCCCGTCTCCTGGAACACCGCCAGGAAGCCGACATCATCATCGGCTCCCGGTTCACGCCGGGGGGGAGGGCCGACATGCCCTTCCGCAGGACCCTGATCTCGCGGTCGTACAACCTGGTCGCGCGCCTGCTGAGCGGCGTGCCCGCCCACGACATCACCACGGGATTCAAGCTCTACCGCCGGGCGGTGCTGGACCGGCTGGTCCTGGTCAACAACGGCTTCGGCCTGCACGTGGAAATCCTCCTGAAAGCCTTCAGGGCTGGCGCCACCATCAGGGAGGTGCCGATCCACTACCGCGCCCGTGTCGGGGGAGACTCGAAGCTCTCCTACCGCAGGCAGTTCAGGCGGTACTGGGACCCGGTCTGGGACGCGTTCAGGATCCGCATGGGGTTCTGAGCCCTCCTCCTTTGCGGAACTGGCCTGTGGGGCCGCCGTCCAAAAGAAAGTCTCCCCTGCAGGTCCAAGATTTGGGAGACACAGTGGCCGACAGGAAATAATGGGACCAATGACCCCATACCCAAACCAGTAAAGCTGGTTAGGGCGAACCACAGCATAACGTGAACCGTCTTCAAGACCTCGGACGAGGAGATGATGCCATTGCGCATCCGCAGGC
>JACQOD010000024.1 GCA_016202725.1 Candidatus Aenigmatarchaeota archaeon
AGGGGGCCGTCATCGCGGTCGGCAGCAGCCAAGCCGCGCGCGAGCGGGCCAACCCCTTCTCCTTCGCCGAGCGCAAGGAGATGCTGGAGCGCGCTTTGCGGGCCGCGGGCGCGCTGGACCGCTGTCGGATCGCGGGCGTGCCGGACGTGCACAATGACGTGCGGTGGGCTGCCTCCGTGCAGGGCCTGGGCTTCCAGGTGGCGGTCACCGGCAACCCCTGGGTCAAGCGGTGCCTGCGCGCCTACCCCCAGCAGGAGCCCGCCCTCTTCCAGCCGGAGCGCTACAATGCGACCCGCATCCGGAACCTCATCCGGGCCGGCAGGCCCTGGCAGGATCTCGTGCCGCCCACGGTGGTCGACCAGGTAACCAGCCTCCTGGCGTCCGGCGCGGTCGCCATCACCGGCGAGCCGGAACCCCTGTCCACGGCAGCGGACTGACCGCCAGGTTGGATCTCGCCTGCGCACCGCGCCCTGGGGGAGTATCCCCTTCACTCCTCCCCCGGCCGCGGCCCCACGGGGGGGAGGGCACGCTTGTGCCTGCTGGCCTCCAGCAGGGAGAGGACCTTGGCGACCGTGGCAGGGTCCATGCCTGTCTGGGCAGCCGCGGCTGCGGGGGGCAGCCCCTGGTCCAGCAGGGCGGCCAGGATGCTGTCCAGGGCTGCGTAAGGCAGCCCCAGGTCCCCCTCGTCAGTTTGGCCGGGCCACAATCCTGCCGAAGGGGGCTTGCTGATCACCTGCGCGGGGATGCTCAGTTCCTTGGCCAGCGCGAGGATCTCCCGCTTGTACAGGCCGCCGAGGGGCAGGAAATCCACGCCTCCATCCCCGTGCTTCGTGAAGTAGCCCGTGAGGAGCTCGCTCCGGTTGCCCGTGCCGGCCACGAGGCGGCCAAGCAGGTTCGCGTGGTAGTACAGGACCGCCATCCGCAGGCGAGGAGCCAGGTTCGCCTGAGCGATCAGGGTGGATCGGGCCAGTTCTCCCCGCGGGGGGGAGGGGTCCGCAGCACGCTGCGTTGCCCCTTTCTGATCGGGAAGGCAATCCGAATCCGCTGATGCTGCCGGCCCGAGCGCCTGCTCCAGGGCCCGCAGGACCCCCTCGATGGGGATGATTCGGCAGGGAATGCCCAGCTTCCCGGCGACCTGCTGCGCGTCCGTGGTGTCTTGCGCGGGGGTCGAGGATGCGGGAAGGATGAGGCCAAGCACCTTTGTCCTCCCCAGCGCCTCCGCGCAGAGCGACGCCACCACCGAGGAATCGACCCCGCCGCTCATGCCCACGACTACTCCCCCAGGGGCGGCGGCCCGGATGAACGCTACAATCCGGTCCCGGATGCTCGTCTGCGGCGGCATGCGCTTCGCTTGGCAGGCGGATTAATGAACCTGCCCCCAGGGCGTGGAGCAATGATCCCGTTCTCCGCCCCACGGATACTGGAGTTCCGGAGCATCGTGAAGGAACGGGATATTGGAACACCGCGGCAAACGATCCCGGGCGGGTGTCGTGGTTTCTCCGCTTTCTGCACAAAGCCGGGCGGATAGGCCCCGGGGGAAAGGTCGCAATGTTCACTTTTCACCAGAAAGAGATTTTTTACACAGGTGGAATAATTTAAGCCTTTTCGCCAAGTAGCGAGATGGCAAAAGACTATAGAACAGAGGCTGAAAAAACGGTTGATGCTCTTATTCGTAGCAAAGAAAAACGGCTTCTTGTCTGTGCAAGATCGCAACGCATATTCCTATGTGGAGATTATGACACGGAGACATTAAGCATTTTGCAAGAAGCTAGGGAGTCACTATTTCTGGAAAGATATAATCCCTTCCTTCTCGATGGGACACCTGCAACTCAGATCGATCATCTTAACAAAGAACTGGTGGCGCTTAGAAAAGCCGATATTGTGATACTGGTTGATGGCGAAAGGCCAGGCACATGGACTGAAAGCATTTTAGCCATGTTACAAGACCAATTTGGAAAGAAAGTCCTCTTCTTTTATGATAGAAACAAGAAAACAATAGAAACTGTGGGGAACTGCCAAGATTATCACGTCTATTTCCTAAGCAAGTATGGCTATTCGGATAGGCGGGATTTAATAAAGCAGATTATCACATTTGCAAAACAAGCCGCCCATCACGAAGCTTGCCGGTTATTGAGGGAGGAAAGTGAGTGATATGAATGAATATAAGCCTTCAAAACACACCATGACTATGGATAAAAATACCGCTGTTCACCCTGTTGCTATTCTCCGGAAAATAGAGGCCGTCCAAGTTTTATACTATCTTGAGGATCACAACCCGCATGTTACCCTTGATAGAATGACGGCAGATTTGCATTTAGATGGTAGTTTGCTTGCTGACATAATCACGAAACTACTTGCATATGAATTCATTGAATTCTCCAAGGAGAGACAAGAGTATAGTCTCACTGTATACGGAAGGAACATGGTGAAGACGCTTCACGAAATATCAATAAACTAACGTCAGTGGCGTACATAATCGACGCTTCCTGGAGCAATGCCTTTCCTCCCGTGAAGCGCATTCCGCTGGCCCTGCAAGGCACGTCGCCGCAAGGGGTTGTGCCGATTGTTTTGGCCTGGCACGGTAGTTTCGCCCTTCTCCCCGCAGCAATTGATGATGCTCTTCATCACCCCCCCAGCGTCCTGATTCCCGCGCGCCCGGGGGAGGCGGGAATCCCCTGGCCAGGATCGGCCTATGGCGGCTTCCTGCCACCGATCACCACCGAGGGGAAGAACGGACCCCTTGGGGCGTTGTGAAGAAAGTCGGGATGTTGTGGAAAGCATAAAAAGCCTGTCCCCCGGAAAGCATTTAAATCCCCAGTCCCATTCAGGCCCATGAACCTTCTCGTCCCGCTCATCCTGGTGGCGGGGATCGCGCTCGTCAGCGGCTGCACGCAGGATGGCGCGCAGAATGGCGCGCAGGTGCTGGCTCCCCCCGAGCCGCCGGCGGGCGGGGAGGGGCCCGCCCCCGCCACATGGACCGTGGCCGCCACTGCCGAAGGCTTCTCGCCCCAGGAATTCACCATCCGGCAGGGCGACACGGTCAGCTGGGAAAACCAGGACAACCAGCCGCGCTGGCCCGCCTCTGCCATGCACCCGACCCACACCCTCTATCCTGGTTCGGGCATCGAGAAGTGCGGCACCCCTGAAGAGGACGGCATCTTCGACGCCTGCAGCGGCATCCCCCCCGGGGGGGAATGGGAGTTCACCTTCACCGAGGCGGGGTCCTGGGCCTACCACGACCACCTGGTCACGGGCAAGTTCGGCCGCATCGTGGTGGAGTGATCTGAGCCGCCAGCGGGAGGCTTGAGCACGGGCGGCTTGAACGCTTGGGTTTTTCCTTTCCACACTAAGTCGTGACCGCAAAATAAACTGCCTATTTCCCCGAGCTGGCGGCGAAATCCCATTGCGGATAAGCGAACGCCTGCGGATGCGCAATGACATCATCTCCTCGTCCGAGGTCTTGAAGACGGTTCACGTTATGCTGCGGTTCGCCCTAACCGCAGGAGCGACAAAATCTCGTGGCATATACCTTTTAGTTGACACATAAAAAGCAGCGCGCCTTGGGAGCGGCTGCCTTTCTCTCTGGAAACTCTGAACGACGGGGTAGTCAGGAATCCGCCTTCCTGCTGATCCTCTTGTACGCGAGGACGAGGACCACGACGGAGGCGGCCGCCAGCAAAAGAGTGGCGAGGGGGTAAAAGATGCGGATGAGGAGGAGGAAGACCAGAAGCCCCGCCCCCAGCAGGGAGACCTCCTTGCGGAGGATGCGCAGGTAGCGCTCTCCTAGCTTTTCCTCTGGTTGCGGGGACTGCCGGTAGATGTACAGCGCCAGGAGTGGGGGACCGGCGAGCAGGAGGAGGGTGAGGAAGAGAAGGCCGATCCACGGCCTGATCTCCGCCATGACCAGGGTCAGCGGGACGTAGAACAGCGGTTCCTTCACGAGTGCCCGCATGCCCAGCCAGAGTAAGCGGAAGGTGCCCATTGTTTGGGGTGGCTGGTTCTAAGCTGTGAGCTTCCTGAACACCCAGCGGAGGATGAGGAGGACCAGGACGATGAAGGCCGCCATGAGGGCGACCTTCACGAGGAAGAAGACCCCGTGGAGGAGCGCCCACAGGAGGGGAAGGGCTGCGATTGCGAGGACAACGAGGAACGCCATCCAGAGTAAGGTGGGCATCGCTCAGTGGTTGTTGTGGGTGTGGAGGCCTGCCTGCTCCAGCCGGCAAGCGGCGGCCATCGGAGGGCCCTGAAGCGGATGGGCCGCTCAGGCTGGACGGGCGGGAGGATCCTCTTCAGTCAGAAGCCGCGGATGCCCTCGGCTTCAAGCTTCCGGATCTCTGCGTGAGCATTGGAACGCAGGTCCCACTGCTCTGGGGTCAGGACCGACCTGCTCGTGCAGAACAGGAGCGCCTGCAGGGTCTGGTACCGTCGGACTCGCTCGAGCGGCGGGGGAACCACATCCTGGACGATGTTCTTCAGCTGTTCCCAGGTCAGCCTTTTCCCCTTCCGGTTCTCGCGCGCGGCGGCAAGGCGCCGCCGGTACTGGTCGAAGAGGGCAGCGTACCCTCCGGTGGTCATCGTAGCAAGTTCGGCGAGCTGTGCAGGGCTGGGCTTCCGGATGCCGGCAGCAGCCAGCACCCAGCGGAGGAAGTCTGTCTTGTCCTCGCCCTCGGGGTCAAGGACAGGCAGGATGTAGTCACCCCCGCGCCCCGGGCGGAGCAGGTCGCGGGAGAGGAGGTGGACCCGCGCGGTCATCAGGATGGCGGTGATCCTCCCGCGGTTCGCGGGATCGGAGATCAGGGCATGGAACCTGCCGGTCAGCCGGCGCTCGGTCTCATGGGTGTCCGGCCCCACCCCCCCGAACGCGGTGTCCGCCTCGTCCACGAAGATTACGACCTGGGAGAAGGAGGTGAGGAACCTCTCCAGCCGCTCCCAGATCACATCGGACTGGCCGAACCACATGCTCCGGAAGTTGCCGAGCACCACGACCGGCACACCAAGCTCTCCCGCCACGGCCTCGTAGATGTAGGTTTTTCCCGCCCCCAGCGCGCCGGAAACCGTGACCGCAGAGGGGGCATGCTTCCTGCTCCTGATTGCAGGGATCAGGACATCGCTCAGGAACTTCTTCAGGAGGCGGTTGCCCTGGGCGTCCTTCAGGGTGTGGGTCGGGCGCTTGAAGGTCACCACGTCCTCGCCGAGCTGCCTTTTGGCCTGCTCCTCGATCGCGTCCGTGACCCTCTGGGCAGAAATCACCTCCTTCCGGCTGGCAGACTCGCGGAGGAGCTGCCCCAGGGTCTGGAGCATGAAGCCGGCGGTTGCCTCTGAGAACGAATCCAGGTTGCCCTCGTATGAAGGCTTAGCAGGCAGGGTTCCCGAGAACCATTCGATGTAGTGCCTGCGTTCCTCTGTGGAGGGCAGGGGAATGCGCACCTCCAGGAGGGTGGGAAGGCGGGCGACCTGGGAGTTCAGGGAACTCCGGGACTCTGCCAGCAGGATGAGAAAGTCGTTCCCCGCGTGGAAGGCGGGGTCTCCCAGCCAGTCCCGCATGATCTTGATCCGCCGCTGGACTTTCTCGGGCAGCTGGGCAAAGGAGTCCCCCGCGGGAATGATCAGGTCCGCGTCCTCAATGATGATGACGAGGTTCTGGGAGAGAAACAGGCCTTCCCCATCCTTGCTCCTGGACAGGATGCACAGCTGGCGGAGGAGCTCGAGCGCGAGGGTAGGGCTATTGATGGCATCCAGAAGGAGGCTGGGAAAGGTCTTCTCCCCCCCGCTTTCCTGGTCCGGCCATGCCTTCGGCCACCCGCCCCAGCGGTTCCACGCGGCCTCCACGAGCTTCTGCTGGTCAGGAGAGATGAAGCGGATCGGTCCGTTCAACTCCCAGATCACCAGCGTAGTCTTCTCCATTGCCCGGCACTTGCCTTCCAGGTAGGGAAGGAGGTGGGTGTATCGCTCCAGCTCGGGGGAGTAGAAGAGGTCCATGACGTTGCCCGTCGCCACCATGACCCTGCTCATCCCCGAGTTGTAGATGCTAGCAATCCTCTGCGTGAAAGGGTAGGGCTCTGTCATGGGTTCCTCTGGATGTGCCTGCCGAGTTCGTGCAGGGGGAGGAGCTGGGGCGGCTTGTACACCGACCGCCGGATCTCCTCCACCAGTTCTGTGAAGTCTGCCTGCCTCTTGTCCTCCAGGGAGGATGAGTGCGGGACGACCTTGTCGTACACGATGGTGGCCCCGGGATGGGGGTCATCACCTTCATGCTTCCAGTGCTGGGAGAGGCCCACCACCCGGTCTCCCAGGAAGAGGGCCTCCTCCACGTCGTGAGTCACAAAAAGGATGGAGGGGTGGAACAGGTCCACCATCTCCAGAATGAACATCTGCAGCTGCTCCCGCGTCGTAGAGTCCAGCGCTCCAAGGGGCTCGTCCAGGAGCAGGACCGCGGGGTTCATGATCACGGCCTGGGCGATGGCCACCCGCTGCCGCTGGCCGCCAGAGAGCTCGCTCGGAAGCTTATGCATGTGGTCCTTGAGCCCGACCTTCTCCAGCACGTCTTCCGCGCGCTCCCGGAACTCCCGCCGGAGCCGCCACGTCTTCAGCGGCCGGAATGTCCGGGACGGGAAGGAGGTGTTGTGGAGAAGGAGGCCAAGAGCCACATTCTGCAGGGCAGTGAGGAAGGGGAAGAGGGAGTAGTCCTGGTACACGATCCCCCGGTCAGGGCCGGGGGTCTTCACCTCCCGTCCTGCCACGAGGACGGTCCCGCTCTTGGGTGGCTGGGTGCCGAGGATCGCGTAGAGCAGGGTGGACTTCCCGCACCCGCTCGGCCCCACCAGGGACACCACCTCCTGCTTCCCCATGGCGAGGGAGACGTTGTGGAGCACGCGCACCACGCCATCCCCCTTGGGGAACCACTGGCACACCTTCTGGAGGTCAACAACGGGGGATTCGCTCATCTCTTTTCCTCCCAGCGGCAGAGCGTCCTGTTCCCTGCCTTGAACAACTGGTCCATCAGGTAGCCTCCCAGGGCGAGGACGACGAGGTAGATGAACACGGTGTTCATCTCCAGCACGCGGCTCAGGATGCGGATCCGGTAGCCGAACCCCACATCGGCGGCAATGGTTTCCGCCGCGATGAGGTAGTTCAGGACCGGCCCGCTGGACAGCACGGCTCCCCGTAGGATGTCGGGGAAGACCATGCGGAACACCACCAGCCAGATGACCTCCATGGGAGAGGCCCCCAGGGAGTAGCTCTTGTGGACGAGCTGGATGGGTACTTTCTTCGCCGCGTTGCAGACAGAGAGGGTGAGGGTCGGGACGATCCCGAAGAGGATGATCGAGAGGAAGAGGGTTTCTTTCAGCCCGATCATCACGAAGAAGACCGAGAGCATGGCCATGGGGACCAGCTTGGAGCAGAAGCTGAGCGGCGGCCTGAAGAAGGCCTCCACCGCCGGAAGGCAACCCATGAGTACGCCCAGGACAGCCGAGATCACGGAGCTCAGGGCGAGTCCCAGCAGGAAGCGGAGGGAGGTGGCCCTGAGGTCCATGAAGAAGTCAATCTCTCCCTTCCTGTTGGATTCAAACAGCCCCCGGATTCCCTGCACCAGTTTGGAGAGGCCGGGAACCGTGGTGTCGTCCGGATTCCGGCCATAGGCCCGGTAGGAAAGGTAGAGGTAGCCTGCCAGGGCCAGGGCAATGGACAGCGTACCCAGCACGACCACCTGCCACCGCGGGATGGGTTGTCTCACTCTGAACATGGCGATCTCCTTGAAGGGAAGGGGCGGAGGGGGCCCCGGAACAGGCCCCCTTTCGCCCTCGAACAGCCTGCATCCGCAACCACGGCAGAAGGAACATGTTCTCTGCTGGAACACGGTCGCGGCACTCTCCAACCCCTACCTCCCCTGCGCGAAGGCCTGGAGGTAGCTGGGGTCGAACCGGAAGTTCATGGTTCCCGCTTTCTCGCGGGTTCCGTAGCCCACGGTAGGGCGCTTCTCCAAGTTGAGGTGGGCCATGCAGAAGTCCGCCACCTTGGTCATGGTCACCCGGCAGTCTGGCCCGGTGAAGAACTCAATCGCGGCCTGGGGGGTCGTGACGTACTTCGTCCCGTCCAGCACCTTGCGCATCTCCTCCAGGGGGAGCCGGGAGAACTTCGCCCCCACTGCAGTGACGGTGTCGTCCTGGGTTTTTGGATCCACCAGCCGCTCCATCACCCGGTAGTAGGCGTCAATGAGGGCGAGCGCGAACCCCTTTCCTCCCGGCTGGTCCAGGACCTTCTGGTCAACCACCACGAGGTCCATCACCTCCCCCGGGATTTCCTTGCTGGAGCCCAGCACCCGGGCCTTCTTGTTGGCGTTCAGGACATTCAAACAGAAGGGGTTCCACGCAACGATGTTCTGCAGATTGCCCTGCTGCATGGCAGTGGCGGCCGCCCCGGGGTCCATGTTGACCCACCGAACAGCATCCTCGCCCAGGCCATGCCTCTCCAGCAGGCGGACGCCCACATAGTGGGAGACGGAGTTCTGGAGCCCATGCAACTCCAGCGGCTCCTTCCGGTTCTTGAGCGACTCCCAGGTCAGCAGAGGGTCCGTGGTCAGCCACATGTCCCCGCCTTCCGAGGTGTCGTTGATGAGGATGGCAACGGACTCCCGGGAGAGGCAGAGCCCCAGGATGTCCATGTTGGTCACACAGACCGCATCCACCGTGCCTGACCCGTAGGCAGTCAGGCAGGGATCGTAGTCCATCTCCTGCAGCACGACGTCCACACCGTACTGCTGCTCCACGGTGCCGAGGGCTCCCTTCTTGCCGTCCAGCAGGCCGAGCTCCTCGGCGACGCCGTAGATGGACCAGCCCGGCCACTCGGACCAGGCCAGGCTGAAGGAAGGCGGCTCCTGCTTCTGCTGGGGAGCGGGGAAGGCCGCGGGCACAAGCAGCGCGGCAAGGGCGATCAGGGTGTTCATCATGTGAGTCCTTAACTGGGCGGTTGTTCGGGTTGGTTGGGGAACTGTGAACCCTTTTGCACGGGTCACAGTCCTTGTCAGTTGGCAGGTTGTGCGGGCGGTTGTTGGGGAACGGGTTCGGGTTGCGCAGACAACCTGACCTCCCCCTTCCTGGTGTGCGGGTTGTTGGGGGAAGTTATGAGCCTCCTGTACTGCTTTTCTTCGTGTCCGCCTACTGGAAGCGGGTGCGGGTTGGTTTGTGGGGAACGGGCTATGAACCCGGGGGCATTGGCGTTCTCCTCCTTGCGGGATTCAGCCCGGGAACTTCCCGGGAGCCTTCTCGGTGACGGCTTCCGGCTGCGCGACCGGGACCTTCTCGGCCGCGGCCTGCTCATCAGCCACCTTGGCGCCGAACAGCAGCTGGTCGAACTCGGAGCCGTGGGTGTCCTGGTCGGCAAGCGCCAGGGCTTCCTCGTCCCCCACCAGGGAATCGGTCCGGTCCAGCCTGTGGGTGACATCAATGGCTGCGTACGCCTCGGCCCTGATCCTGTCGAGCTGCTCCAGGTCCTTCCCGGTCTTGCTGGAGCTCACCCCGCGCTGGATCTTGGAGGCCTCCACGACCTGTTTGGCCGCGATCAGGGCGGCGATGGTTTCCTCGGACTTGCTCCGGATGCTGCGGATCTCCCGGTCAAGAGCCAGGATGTTCCGCTCCATACCATCCAGGTTCTGGTCCATCTGTTCGAGAGATGCCTGGAGGGACTGGGCTTCTGCACCCAGCTCATCCGCGGATTTGGTGTGGTCCGTGAACGCCCCCCGGCCCTTCAGGATCTCGGCATCTGCCTTGATCTGCTCGTCCGTAAGGCCCTTGGCGCGGAGTTCCTCCAGGCGGTTGCGGGCCTTGATCCCGTAGCCCTTGGCGGTCTTGCGGAAGGTCTCGATCTTCTCCAGCATCCTCTTCAGCCGCTCGAACTCGCGGCGCCGGGTAGCGGTCATCCTGGTCATGGCATCTTGGAGGCGGTTGAGGTCTCTGATCCTGTCCTCAGTCACCTCCTCGAAGCGGTCGCGGACAGCGTGGGGATTTTCCCTCAGGACAGCCTCCGCCGCTTCATCCACCTCGCCGGCGGCCCCGGAAAACACGTTCCGGAGCCAGCGGCGGAATGCGCGTAACAGCCTGAACATCGCGATTCTCCTGTCTCAGGTGTTGAGACTCCCTGCAGGGGCAGGGAGCAAAGGGAATGCACCTTCCCGCTCATGGGGGAGAGAGTGCGGCCGGTTGACGTTCTGTTTCAACTGCTGGTCTGTTGGTTGCCTCCTGTCGATGTGAGGTGGACCTGAGGTCCGGCCCCTGTATTGGCTTGCCTCGGCTGGTCAGCTAGCCGGTTCATTCAGCCTCCTTCTCCCCTTCCAGGGAGAGGTTTCCCCTCCTCCTGCGGTCCACCTCAAGGGCCGCGTCAAGGAGGATGTCCAGTTCCCGGCGGCGGGCCTCTTGCCCGCCAGCCTCTCCGTTTCCGGTATCACGCGAGCGGATGTACCCGAGCACCTCCGCCAGCTTGTCCACGCTCTTCCTGACCTCGCGCTTCACGTCTTCGCGGGCCTTGAGCGTCTGCTTGCGGACTGCCCCAGCCTGGCGGGCAGCCTGCTCATGCAGGAGGATGGTCTGCTCCAGGTCCTGGATGCACCCTTTGAACAGTTCCTCCGCCCTCTCCATCATGGTGAAGGCAAGGGGATTGCCTCCGGCCGCCATGTCGCGAAGTTCACCATGGAGGCTGCGGAGTTCCTCCAGCATGGCTTCGGGCTGGGGGTCGGTATCCCCTTCCACCAGCCTCTGGTGGAGATCGTCCAGATGTCCCTCAAACTCCTGCCGCCGGTCCTCTTGGAGCTTCTCGCTCTCCTCCTGGGCTATCTTCCCCAGCCGGTATGCCCATTCGTAGCCGAGGTGGGCAACCCCCATCCCAAACGCAATGAGGCCTGCCAGGAATGCCGCAGGGGAGGGAAGGACCGCTCCGGCCATGAGGACTATCGCCCCCCCTCCGATGGGGTAGAGCGTAGCCCAGTGGGAGAAGAGTCTCAGCCAGATCCTCTTCTTCAGTTCGGGTTTCATGCTCATGTGCTCTACCCCTCTGGTGAAAGGTTAGTAGGCCTTCTGGCCTACGAGGAAGGTGACGGACTGGGCCTCAGCCCCCTGCTGGGTGGGCTCGGCGGCAGAGGCGCGGATGCGCGCAGGAGAGACCCCGAGGGTGTTCACCAGCAGGTCGCGGACCGACTCCGCACGGCTCTGGGCAAGCCGCCGGTTCGCCTCCGGGTCCCCTCCCTTCCTGGCATTCCCCTTGATGTCGAGGTAGTAGTGGGGGTAGGTCTCCAGCACCCTTGCGAGCGACCGGAGGGCATGGTCGGCTTCAGGCGTGAGGTCCGCGCTCCCCCTCCGGAAGGTGATCGGGGGCACGCGCAATTCCGCCACCGGAAGGATCTTCTCCCATTCTGCTTCGGAGAGGGCCTGCAGAGTAAGATCGGTTCGTACAGCCTCCGTTCCTGGTCCTGTCACCCCCACCACCCCGAGCCGCTGGCCCGGATGGAATCCTTCCTGGTGGAGCTCCTGCAGGATGCCGTCATGGAACAGCAGGACGGGCCTGCCATCCGTAGGGTCGTGGTCCAGGGATCCTGTGGCCTGGAGGATGCGGACCAGGTTGGTGCAGATGTCCTCCAGGTGCATCATGCCGGGAACGCTCTGGATGCCAAAGTGGGCGTAATTCTCCAGGGTGTTCTTCCACTGGATCTTGGAGACCAAGGACGCTGCCTGATCCCGTGTCAGGTGCTGGCCGTGCTTTTTGGCATCCTCCTGGAGGACAGAGAGCATCCTTTCCGGATCCTGCAGGGAGTACAGGGTCCGCAGGTATGCCTCTACCACCTGTTTCACGACATCATGATGGGAGACGAGGTAGTCCCGGCCCACCACCAGGATGTCCACGATCACCCCCCGGACCTGGGAACTGTCAATCAGGCTGGTTGCCCCCGGTTGGGAGAGGGCCTGCGAGACGTAGGGTTCCCACAGGACATAGGCCTCCTTCTTGCCCTTGCCTGCAAGAAACCTCTGGTAAGCCTCCTCCGATCCATCGACATGATCCCACCATTCGGCGCGAAGGAGGGAGAAGTTCAGGTCGGTGAGGACCGTCCGGAAGAGGGTGTCCGATGGGGACCCCGGAGTGAGGATGATCCTCACCTCGGGAGTGTTCAGGGAGGAGAGCGAGGGGAAGGAGTCCTTCCACGCCACCACCGCATCCGCCCCCCGGGACTCGTCCAGGATGAGGATGATGGTGCCGGGCAGTTCCCCTGCCGCCGCGCTCCAGAGGATGAAGGAGGAGACGTCGAAGACAGCGAACTGGATCTCGCCGTCGCGCAGCCTTCGCATGCGCTCCCGGTAGTCCGCGCTGTCATCAACCCAGGTATTCTTGATCCCCAGCCTGCCCAGTTCGGTCTCCAGGGTCAGGCGCAGGGGGGCGTAGCCGGAGAAGGAATCCCCTCCGGTCGCAATGATGTCCTTGTACCGGCTTGGGCTCGCGGTCTGGTCCAGCAGCTCCCGCGAGGAGCGGGGCTTCTGGAAGAAGTGGCGGTAGGCACTCCACAACCCGAGTCCCAGACCCGCCAGGACGACAATGACGGCGACGAACCTGATGTGCCTTGCTGCGGATGCAGTGGTCATGGGCGTTGTAGTGTCAACTCTTCGCAACCAGAACAATCATGAAGACCCCCATGATGAGGATCCCCAGCAACACCATCCAAAAGAGATCGGCACCTCCTCCCTCTGGGGCCAGGCCGCCCTCTCCAACCTCCCCAGGGGGTTGCTTGAGTGGAGGAGGATCCTCCCCGATGGGATGGTTCAGGGGGGTGGTCAGGCAGGACAGGATGACCTGGACCACCCCTGCATCCAGCCCGGCGAGGGCGGCGAATGCCTCGTCCGTGGCGGTCTGGTCCGCAGGAGCCATCTCCGCGAAGGTGTGCTTCACCGCCGCGGTGAAGGAGGTGAAGTTGCGGGCGTCCGCGTAGTGGTCAACCCTCTGGGAGAGGGTGTGCTTCCGCTCCATGTTCACCCCAATGACATCAAGGGTGATGCCGCGGGCCCGTACCAGGGGGACGTACCGGTTCGTCAGGTTGCCGTCAGTTGCCTCGCCGTCTGTCACCACCAGGAGCTTGTAGGCCCCGTAGTTGAAGTTCGCCTCCCGGTAGGCCAGCAGGGCGTCCGCCCCCTTCTTGATGTACCCCCCAAGCGGAGTGCCTCCCCCGGTATCCGGCAGGCCTATCGCCTGGTTCAGGCGGTCCCTGTCCACGGGACCCAGCGGGTACACCCAGTCATCCCTGAGGTTGCTCGAAGAGAACACGAGCAGCCCCACATGGGTGGAGGCGGGGATGGACTTGACGGCCTCCCTGAGGGCGACCTTGGCCACATCCATCTTCTTCCCGCCTTCCATCCCCTGATCCATGGAGCCGGAGGCGTCCAGGACAATCACCACGTTGTCATGCACCGGCGCCTGAGCCGCGGCCTCCGGGGAGGACCCAAAGGTGCAGGCGAGCGCGCCGGCAAGGAACAGCAGGGTTGTTCTCATGTCCCCTCCGGGATCAGAAGTCAAAGTCCTTCTCTGACACCGCCTCGGCCGAAACCTTGACGGCGCGGAACTCCACCCGCATGTTCTGCTTGGCTTCCGCCATGCTGCGGGGGATGGAAATCAGGGGCTGGGCGATGCCAACCCCCTGGCTGGTGAACTGGCTGCGGTCCAGTTGCAGGCCATGGAGGGCCGCGTACGAAATGATGGTGTCCACAAATGTGTCAGCCCGCTGCTTGGACAGGTTCAGGGCGGCGCGCACGATTTCCTGGGGGGAGTCGAAGGTGTCCCCAGCCCCGGGTTCGAACGCCCCCTCAGAGATCAGCTGCTGGATGCGGCCTGTCTGGGAGAGGTTCAGGGGCTGGCCGTTCAAGTAGTAGGAGTAGCTCCCCGGCCTGCCGGAGCGGGTGAGGATGCCCTTGGCCAGGCCTGCATCTGTCACGGCCTTCAGGACCTTGGCCGGATCCGCATGGCCGCGGATGATGAAG
Source organism: Candidatus Aenigmatarchaeota archaeon (assembly GCA_016202725.1). Lineage (GTDB taxonomy): Archaea > Aenigmatarchaeota > Aenigmatarchaeia > QMZP01 > QMZP01 > JACQOD01. The sequence continues at coordinate 14,007 of JACQOD010000024.1, forward strand.
ACAGCGCCCTTCAGCATGGCGGCCTTGTCCACCACCATCTGGAACTCGTTCCCGTACACATCTTCCAGGAACTGCTCCTCGTTCGGCTCAAAGGCGACGGCGAAGGGGGGAAGGATCGTGTGTTCATCCATCTCCCCCGAAGTGAGGGCTTCAATCTCCCGCTCCACGGCTTCTGCCCGGAAGCCGGCCTCCCGGATGGTCCCTGTCTTGGTCAGGCCGGCAGCCAGAACAGCGGAGCCGTAATCGAAACCGGAGGGGAAGAAGCCGGTGCGGATCCTGCAGATCCCCATGGCGAGGACCATGTCCAGGGAGGCCTTCTGGTGCGCCTCAAAGCCGGTCAGGTTGCCCTTCTCGGTGAAGAAGACCACGTTGCCGGGGTAACCTACGAAGGAACAGTCCTCCGTGGCTAGGCCGCGGATGTCATCCAGCGTCGGGAAGACCTCGGTTCCCCAGATCTGCCGGGACTGCTCCAGGATGCGGACGAACTCGGGGTCGGTCCCGTCGGCCTTCTTGGAGAGGGTCACGAACTGCTCGGTCGCCCGGAACAGCCCGTTCACGATCTTCTGGACCGTCTGCTGCTGCCGGTCGTAGAAGTCCTTCCGGACAAGGATCACGTCTGCGATCGAGCGGCTGAACTCCTTCGTCCCCGCGAGCCGGCGGGCGCCCTTCACGGTCCCTTCTGCACCGCTCCCCGCCGTATCGTACCCTCCGCAGAGAGCGAGCAGGTCCGGGGTGACCACGAAGGCGCCGTGCACAGAGGAGTCGGTCCGGAAGATCTCGCCAGGGCTTTCCGGCCCGGTGATGTTCTTGGCCCAGCGGATGATCACATCATCCACCGTCAGGCCAGCCGAGGCTAGCATGTCCCACAGGAGGTTGAGGTGGGGCCCGCCCTCCTGGAGGATGAGCGTCTTGCCCCTCACGTCCTGAAGGGTGTTGATGCCCCCCCTGACCACGAGGTTGTCCCCGCCCGTGGACCAGGTTTCCTGGAGGATGACCACGCCCTTGGTCCGCGGATCGCGGTTGATCACTTCCGAGGCCATGGCGCACATCCCGAAGGTCCCCCGCAGGAAAGGGGTCTTCCCGGCGAGGTAGTCCCGGGTTTGCTGGACGAAGTCATCGCCCGGCACAAGGTTGATGGAGAGGCCAGCCTGGCCCCAGAAGGAGGATGGCGTGGTCCTGAGGCCGCCGTTGGCGTAGTGGGTGGCCACGTCGCCGCCCCAGAGGATGAAGCCCATCTGCAGGGTGCGGGCATCCGCGACCTCGCCCACCTTGACGGGGCCGACCAGGTCCGCGAACGACTTGCCTTGGTTCTTCTGCTGGACCGCGTCCAAGGGAGCGGCCAGCGCGATCAACAGGAATGCGGTCAGGAGTCTCATGGTTTCAGTGCATTTAGCGGTTGCGGAGGGAGGAACCGTCCACCTCCATGGGAGCGGACGGCGCCAGGGGGGTGAAGGGGTTCAGGACTTCCAGGGGAGCCTGGTACATCCTGATCCCGAAGTCGTCCAAGATGACGGCGCAGGTGAATTCCCCTGCGTCAGCCAGGCGGATGTCCAGGCGATCAGAGTCTTCCGCCTGGATGGAGTACACATTCGTCCGGACGGTGACCCACCCGCCACTCCCCTTGTTGTAGGCCACCACGAGCTGGCTCAGGATGTAGTGCCAGTCGCCATCATCCTCGTCCCCACCCGTGAGGCTGTCCTTCCGGATGAAGTACAGGAGGTCAGGGAGCCCGTTCCGGTCCACATCCCCTGTCCAGAGGCGGCCCACAGAAGGGAGGTGCGGACTGTAGTCAAGGGAGATCCCGTGCTTCTGTTCGAAGTAGGGGACCGGGAGGCTGCTCTCTTCCCTGCAACTGCAGAGGAGAAGGAGAAAGAAGGGAATTCGCATGCGGCTCTCCTCCCCCTCACCTTCCAGCCTGAACCTCCACTGGAGGGGGAGGTTCCAGAGAGATGAAGGGGTTCATGATGTCCCTGCCTGCCTGGAAGTGGCGGAGGCCGCCCTGGTCCAGGATAGCCAGGATGGTGAACTCGTCTGTCCGGGAGGTTTTGATGTCCCGCTGGACTGCAGGAGCGGAGGAAGAGGGGTCGCGGAGAGAATGGACGTTCGTCCTCACGGTGACCCACCTCCCGCCAGGGAAGCTGTAGCAGACCACGAGCTGGTCCAGACACCATGTAGATCCGTCGGGTAGCCTGTCCCGCTCCTGGAAGTGCAGGACATCATCCAGCCCGTTCCGGTCCACATCCGCGAGCCAGAACTCACTGATCCCTGCGAAGAGGGTGCTGTAGTGGAACTCAATGCCGTGCCTGCGTTCGAACTCCGCGAGAGCACCCTCCCTGTCAGTGCATCCGGGAAGGATCAGGAGGAAGAACAGGATGAGGGCAATCCTCATGGCTTGCCCGTTGCCTGCGTGAGGCGATCCATCTCGGCTGCCAGAGCCTGTGCGAATCCCAGGCGGGCCTGGAGGTCTGCCAGTTCGATCCGGGCCCGGCGGAGCTCCTCCTCCACCGCGGCTGTGTCCTTGCCCTGTTTGGCGAGGCGGGTCCTCTTGCTTGAGAGGGTGGCAATCCGCTGCCGTGCGCTGCGAATCTTCTTCTGGAGCGGCGGGATGACTTCCTTGAGGAGGCGGTCCCGGATGGCCGGTGCCTGCTCGCGGTCGCTGGCAGCGACTGCGGCATCCGCGGCCGCGAAGATCTCGCGGACCTTGCCCTGCAGAGCGCGGTAGAAGTTCCGGAGTGCCGCGCTGGCCTTGGCGCCGCTTGCCTCGGCCTGCTGGGCAACCTGCTTGCCGACGTGCTTGCCTGTCTGCTGGAGTCGGTCGAGAGCGCCTTCCGTGTCCCCTGCCTTCAGCTGGGTCCAGAGGCTGGCGAAGAACCCTGTGGTCCTGGTTGTTGTTTTCATGGTTGGTGCGGTTCGGTGCGGGTTTGCTGCACTGCTCGTGAAGATGCAGGCGGTCAGTGCGGAAGTCTGCTTTCCTGCGGTTTTGGCGTCAGGAGACTGCACGCAAGTCTGTGCAGATGCAGAAAGAGAGAGCGCTTCCGCTTCATCAGCCTTCGGCCCGGCCTCGCGCACGCGCAACGTGCAGGGAGCCGCGCCGATGAGAGGCATCCTGTGTCCGTGAGGATGGGCCGCATTGCCGAGGAGGCAACGCAGCAGATGTGTGGGTGGGAAGCATGAACTGTCACTTGCTATCGATGACGACTTTACTATGACCGTAAAGCTTTTAAGCTTAACGGATGTTCACTATCAGATAATGATAACATGAATGAGGGGAATGCCCAGACTCTTATCAAGCAGCCCAGCCTGGAACGGGGTGCACCGGATGCTGGTGTGTTCCTGCGCGTCCAGATCATGTCGGCATGACCTCGTGCGCACGAACAACGCGACAGGGTGGAGGGGGAAGGTACTGTCGCTTTCCCTCCCGAAACCCCTTCTATTTATCTGGCTCCGACCAAGAAGGGATATGGCCGATCTCCTGATTGGCATCCATGCTGCCCTGGGGGAATTCGCGATTTTTGCGGCCCTCTGGATCGCCGTGGAGATGCTCAATCCCACCCCCCAGCGGCTGCGCCGCGCCAAGATCGCCTCCCTGCTCCTGGTCGTCTTCATCTTCGCCTCCTGGCTGGCGGGCGGCTGGTACTACGTGAACGTCTACGGCGCCCAGGTCAAGCCCCTGATCAAGGAGGGTCCCCAGCCCTGGGCCCACGGGATCTTCACCGAGACCAAGGAGCACGTCTTCCTCTTCCTGCCCTTCCTGGGCATCTTCCTGGCTTCGCTCCTGCGGGTGGGAGATGCCCGCCTCCTGAAGGAGCGGCGCCTGCAGCGGGCCGTCCTGGTGCTGGCGGCCGTGATCTTCCTGGTGGGCCTGGGCATGGTCGGGATGGGCTACATCATCTCGACCGGCGCGCGCTCTGCCCTGGAGGTGGGCGCATGAGACTTCATGCACGCGCCGCGGGCTGGGCCGCTGGCCTGACCATGGCCATGATCACGGTCCTGACCATCGCCGCGGAGTTCTCCGCGCCCCTGAAGGGGGCCCTGGCTGCCTTCGCAGGCCATCACTGGGTGGCCAAGGGCATCGTCTCCCTGGTGTTCTTCCTGGCCTTGGCTGCCCTCCTTTCGCGCATGAAGCCCGGCAGGGAAGACCGCACCGCCTTCCTGGTGGCCGGCCTGGCCCTCCTCCTGGCGGTCGTGCTGTTCCTCTTCTTCGTCTACGAGTTCTTCGCGTGAGGTGCCTCCCTCCCCCCGCCGGAGGAAGGGAACGCTCTCGGTCACGGGGGCCGTTCGCGGTCGCCGGATGGCGGGGAAGCCACCTCGCACCACGGATCCCCGAGGTGCGTGCTCCCCTTTCCTTCTGGAAATCGTCCCCTTTATATGCGCGCTCGGGACAAGAGTATATGCATGGCACCGCCGGTCGCGCCCCCCGCGTTCCGCAGGAACCTCACCCTCGTGGCCATCCTGGCCGTGGTCGGCATCATCCTGTCCGGCTACCTCCTCTACACCAAATTCTCAGGGGCCAAGAGCTTCTGCGACTTCTCTGCGGAGGTTTCGTGCGACGCCGTCAGCCAGTCCCCGTATGCGGAATTCCCGGCCAACTCGGGCATCCCCATCTCCGGCCTGGGAGTCATCGCCTTCCTCATCTTCCTCATCCCCGCCCTGCGCCTGCGCGCCGGCAAGGATTTCTCCTTCCTGCACAAGGCCTTGTCGGCCAGGAAGGTGTCCGAGCTCCTCCTCGTGTGGGCGGGCTTCAGCATCCTGTTCTACGTCTACCTCACCTACCTGGAGCTCTTCGTGATCTACGCCATCTGCCCGCTCTGCGTGATCACCTTCGCCCTCACCATTATCATGACCCTGCTCTTGGCGCAGAATGTCCGCCGGGGAGGGAAGGCATGATGCCGATGCACCGAAAACCGATCTTTGCCCTGGCCCTCCTGGTCGGGGCCATCGCCGTCGTCAGCGGCTGCACCAGCGCCCCTGCGGTGGATTACTCGGCCTTCACCGCCTGCGTGAAGGACGCGGGCGTGGTGGAATATGGGGCCTACTGGTGCCCGAACTGCGCCCGGGTGAAGCTCACCCTGGGAGACGCCTGGAACAGCCTCGCGTACGTGGAGTGCGACCCCAAATGCGTGGACACCGGTGCTGGCCTGCCAGACTACTGCAAGGGCTTCACGAGCCAGACCGCCCAGTGCCTGGAGATGGGCGTGGACAAGTACCCCACCTGGACGAAGGACAGGCAGATCCTCTACGTGGGCACGGACCTGGGGGAAGTGGCGCGCGTGAGCGGCTGCCCGCTCCCGGACTGAGGGAAAAAACATGGCCACAGCTCCCCGAAAAACGAAGGCAGGGAAGGATGCGGCGCCCAGCCGGGCCGCCATCTACCCCGCCTCGAAATCCGCGCGCCGGCGCCTGATCGTCATCGGGATCACCTACATTGTCGCCGTCTACCTGACCTACCTCTTCGCCGGCCTGGGCCTGATCTGGTTCCAGGGCACGCTCATCACCCTCGGCCTGGCCGTCTACCTGGGCGGCGTGGTCGGGCTGATCCTCCTGGTGTTCGGCCTGCTGGAGATCAAGGACTTCTTCTGGTACGGGCGGGGCCTCTCCCTGGCCATCCCGGTCCGCTTCTCCCGCATCATCAAGGAGCGCGCCGCCCATGTGACGGGCGTGAGCGCCATCCTCCTGGGGATTTTCGTGGCGATGGTGGAACTGCCCTGCACCGGAGGGCCCTACCTCCTGATCACCTCCCTGCTGGCAGTCTCCTTCGACATCACCGCCCTCTACTACCTGCTCCTCTACAACCTCATCTTCGTCCTCCCCCTCATCATCATCGTGGCGCTCGCCGCCGCGGGCGTCCACTACGACAAGATGAAGGCCTGGAAGGAGAGCCAGAAGAAGTGGATGCGCCTCGTGGCTGGCTTGCTGCTGGTATGCTTCGGGGTGTTCATCCTCGCCTACTATGCGGGCCTGGTGAACCTGGAGTACATAGGCGTGGACACGGGCGGCGGCGCCTTCACCCTCGCGGATCTCACCCTCCCGGTGGTGGTGGGCACGGCCATCGTGGACTCCATCAACCCGTGCGCTATCGGGGTCCTCCTGCTCCTGGTCGCGACCCTGGTCTCGATCTCGCGCGCGGAGAAAGTGCAGATCCAGAAGGCCATCAAGGAGTGATGTCCGTGCCTGCAACCGCCGCTGCCACACCGTCGCCCTGGCTCGGCAGGATCATGGCCATCCTCCGCCTGGGCCTGGGGTGGATCTTCCTCTGGGCCTTCCTAGACAAGCTGCTGGGCCTCGGCTTCGCTACCGCTCCTGACAAGTCCTGGCTGGCGGGAGGAAGCCCGACCGCGGGCTTCCTGCAGTTCGCCGCGACCGGCCCCCTGGCGCCGGTCTACCAGGGCCTTGCGGGAAGCATGGCGGTGGACGTTCTGTTCATGGGCGGCCTGCTCTTCCTGGGCTCGGCCCTCATCCTGGGGATTGCCCGCAAGCCCGCCGCCCTGATAGGCGGCCTGCTCATGCTCCTCATGTACAGCGCCCTCCTCCTCCCCAAGAACAACCCCCTGCTGGATGATCATATCATCTACCTGTTGGTCCTGGCCGTGCTCGGCCTTTGGCCGGACAGGACCTGGTCCCTGGAGGGCCGCTGGGCAGGAACCAGGATCGTCAAGCGGTTCCCCTTCCTGGAGTGAACAAAGGGCAGACCGCAGAATACATCGAACCGTGCAGAAGAGGGGGGATGGGGTCATTGCGCATCCGGAGGCATTCGCTCCATCCTCAATGGAAGCGCATCATCAGCCCGGGAAAACAGGCAGTTATTTTGTGGCAACACCAAGGAGGGCGGACATCCGCATGCGCATTCCGCGAATCCACTTCCATGGAGCAGCGGAGATTTCCGTTCAACGCGGGTCGCGGCAACAGGTGGAGAAGGGGCGAGATGCCGTCAAGGACGAGCAGGAGCGCAATGGCCAAAGGGGAAGTACAGGGGCTTTATAAAGATTTGATAAAAGGAGGGTATGTGGTGGCTAGAGTGGGATTATATCCTTCTTTCATAGGCGAACGGGAGAGAAAAGGACTGACATCCGCTGCTTTCTTCGGATTGCTCCTAGGGATAGCCTTCATCTCCACAGCCGCATCACCGTTTGTAACGGCGTCAAATAATCCGCCCCAGCTCAGCAATCATACAGTCACTCCCGAAACCGGCGGGTGGGGGGAGACGTTCACCTTCCGGGTGACGGCGTCTGATCCCGATAACGATTCCATGACGGTCTACCTCTGGATCAAGGTGGTTTCCGACGCTTCCTGGTCTCTCGCGGGAAAAAACAACAGTTACCCCGGAGGACTGTGGACCGTGGAGTTCAAGAGAACCTTTACTTCCAGCGACACAAGTGATAGGTGGCAATATAAATTCAACGCCACGGACTCCACGGGCCTGACCGCCGAGACATCGAACGGGAGCTTCGAAGTCGAGGCCGACGACCTCGCCATCGAGCTCACCGAGGGCAACGCGTCAGCGGTTTACCGCGTCCGCTCGAACAGCACCCTGCTGACCGTCAGGGTCCGGGACACCGACAAGAACCAATATCTGTCCTCAGGCTTCCAGGGGAGGATCTGGGTCACCACCAACAACGGCCCGACCTTCGCTATCGAGGCCAATCACTCAACCACCTCGGGAGGGTACCTCAACATCACCTACAACCCCGGCTGCACCTACGGCATCGGCCCCCAGTGGTGGATCGCCGGCCTGGTGGACAACGTCACCTACAAGGACACCAACTCCACCCTCATGAACGTCACCATCAACACTAACCCCCTCGTCGCCCAGCTCAGCCACCCGCGGGGCGGCCAGAATGTCCGCAGGGGGGTCGATATCGTCAACCTCTCCGGCAACATCACCGACGACTGCGGCATGGTCCCTGGG
>JACQOD010000002.1 GCA_016202725.1 Candidatus Aenigmatarchaeota archaeon
GCATGGCATCCGCCTCTTCTTGCCCTTAGAAACGGCCGATGACGTTCATTACCTCCGTCTTGAGGAGAATTCGCCAAAAGGCGTATGCCATGTGTCGTGGGGGTTTATAGTGTCAAACTTCAGTAGTTTATTCTGTGGCAACACCCAATCACCCGGATCGCTTCTTCCGTGGTCCCCGCTGCGTGCGAGGAAGAACCCCCGCTTCCCGCACCTGCCCCAGGCGGTAGCTGCCCTCCCGCCTGACCTCCATGGGCCGGAAGAAGTACACGATGACGGCCCCCGCCACGAGGGCAAGGTAGACCAGCAGCCACACCACCAGGAAGAGCAGGACCAGGAAGGCCCCCGCCACGACCAATGGCAGGGTGAAGGGCAGGAGGAAGATGAACACCACGATGCTGACGACCAGGGCGAGCAGGCCCAGGGCTAGGATGCCGGACAGCTTCAGGAAGGTCGCGATGCTGGGCATGTCATCCTCCGCCTCCTGCCGGGGCCGGAAGGCAGGGACGTTGCTGACTGAGCTTCGCATCCGCCGTCGCGGTGATCATCATCGCCGACCCCCAAGCATGCCGCCCAGCACCATCCCCGCGGCCAGGCTGCTCGCCTTGCCCCGGTGGTCGGGGAGGTACTCGGCGAGCTTGCCCGCGAGCTCTGCCACGGGCATGCTCTGGACCCAGACCCTTCCCGGTCCAGTGCAGGTCGCCAGAAAAAGGCCTTCGCCGCCCCAGATGAGGTTCTTGACCCCCTTCACCCGCTCCACGGAGTAGTCGACGGACGCGTCGAACATGGCCAGGTTGCCGGTGTCCACGCGGATCTTCTCCCCCTTCTTCAGGGCCAGCATGCTGACCTCTCCCCCCACGTTCATGTACGCTGCCCCCTTCCCCCGCAATTTTACCAGGATCAGCCCCTCCCCGCCCAGGATGCCGGCGCTCAGCCGTTTGGTGAAGGTGGCGTCGAACTCCACGCCCTCCTCGGCCGCGAGGAAGGCGTCCTTCTGGGCGATGATCTCCTCCCCCTCCCGGAGGGAGAGGGGGATGATCTTGCCCGGGAACTCGGAGCCGAAGCCCACCAGCCCCCCGCCTCCGGAGCAGGAGAACGACACCAGGAAGAAGCTCTCGCCCGCGAACTTGCGCTTCACCGCGGCCCATATCCCCCCCTTGGCCGCGGTGTCCATCTTGATGTTGTCGGACATGTACACGAGCCTGCCGGATTCCGCGGTCACCGTCTCCCCCTCCGCGAGCTCCAGGGTGAGGAGCTGCATGGTCGTGCCGTGCAGGGTGGCCTTCATGCCTCCTCCTTGGGGAGCGGAGGCTTAAATTGGTGAGTTGGTGCGCGCTCATCCCCCGGTCAGTCGCTGCGCTCCAACCCGGAAGCATAGCTTCCGGTCCCCTGCCGGGGGAACAGCCTCTGGTTCATTGGCCAGGGGCCCCCCGGCAGCGCCAAGCGGAGGGGATGGCCCCACCCGCCACCGGTCGCATACCGGTTAATCCTTTAAAGGCGGGGGCCAGGAGGGCGGGCTCCCGGAAGGCGAGCCGCACCCGGAAGCACGGCCACGTCCCCTTTTTATGCTTGCCTGCGGAAGAATACCGAAGTGAGATATGAAAGCGGTGGTCACCAATCTCGGGCTGGTCATGCAGATCGCCGGGGTATTCCTCATCCTGCCGGCCGCGGCGGCTGCCCTGCTGGGGGAGATGGACGCCCTGCCCTCTTTCCTGCTGACCGGCTTCTCGTTCTTCGTCTGGGGGTTCATCCTGAACGCCTTCGCCGAGCGCACCGAGCTGAACTACCGCCACTCCTGCATCCTCCTCACCTCGGCCTTCCTGTTCCTGTCCCTGATCGGCTCGATGCCCTACCTCTGGCTGAACCCCTTCGGCCAGGTGGACTGGCTCAGCAGGTTCAGCAACAGCGTGTTCGAGTCCACCTCCGGCTTCACCACCACCGGCCTGTCCATGATCACCGACCTGGACGCCATGCCCCGGTCCCTTGCCCTCTACCGCAGCCTCACCGAGTTCATCGGCGGGATCGGCATCGTGTTCCTGCTCCTGGGCTTCTTCTACCGGGGCAAGACCCTGGGGAACATCTCCCGCATCATCGGCATCGTGGACGTGACCAAGAACCTCAAGCGGTCCTTCGTCTCGGTCCTCTTCCTCTACGTCCTCTACACGGCCATCATCACCGGCCTGCTCTTCCTCTTCGGCTACGGCCCGGCAGTCAACGCCCTCTCGATCGTGATCTCCGGCCTCATGACCGGCGGGCTCTCCCCGCTCAACGACTTCGCCTCCTTCACCACCGTGCCGGGCATCTATTTCCTCATCGCCGCCATGCTGCTCGGCTCCATCTCCTTCACGATCCACTACCGCTTCTTCCTCGGGAAGTTCCGGGACGTCTTCAAGCGCGAACTGCTGGTCTACCTCGCCCTCCTGGCCGTGGGAACCCTGGTGGTCTGGCGGACCAGCGGGTTCGGCCTCCTCGAAACCGTCTTCCACGTGGTGAGCGCCTCCTCCGGGACGGGATTCTCCACCTGGAACTTCGCCGAGATCAGCCAGGGCCTGAAGGGGGTCTTCATCGCGCTCATGTTCATCGGCGGGATGAGCTTCTCCACCTCCGGAGGGATCAAGATCCTGCGTTTCGCCCTGCTCCTGAAGGCCATCCCCGCCACGGTCCGCTCCCTGCTGACGGACAAGTCCCCTGAAACCCTGTTCGACGACCGGCACTTCTCCGCGAGGGATTTGGCCGTCAACGGGACCCTGATCCTGCTCTCGATCGCCAGCGTCTTCCTCGGCGCGCTCGCGCTCACGACCGCCGGCCATTCGTTCACCGACAGCCTCTTCGAGGCCGTCTCGGCCTTCGGGACCGTCGGGATGTCGGTCGGGATCGCGGTCCCCGCCCTCGCGGTGGAGCTGAAGTGGGTGTTCATCCTCCTCATGCTCGTGGGCAGGATCGAGGTCATCCCCTTCCTGGTGGCCTTCGTCCGCCACCGCGACTCCTCCCTTCCAGGAAGGCTGCCGGTTCCCACTCCCCAGTACCAGTTCCGCCGGGGCGTGCAGGAGTAGGCGTGCACATCCCGGACGCGGGAGGTTTCCGCCGCCAGCGCTTATTAACGTTCGCGACCAATGAAAGGCATGGAGTGCCCGAAGTGCGGGGGCGGCTGCCTCCTCTCCGAGGAGGACTTGGTCCAGCTCCTCCCCGATCGCGAAGCTGTGCGCGCCGTGGTCAAGGCCCTGTACGTCTGCAGGGCCTGCGCGGAGAAGTTCTCCCGCCTGTTCGTGGAAGACCTCGCCCGCAGGAAGCGGCCGCAGGAGAGCAGGGCTTCTCCTGCCGCGGCAGCCCCCTCCCCGGCCAAGGACGAGGCCGAGATCGCCGAGGGCCTGAAGTTCTTCTGACCCGGAAGGGATTTATTATTTTTCCCCTCCATAGGAGCATGGACGCCCTCGCGGTCGTCGATTTCGGGGGGCAGTATACCCACCTGATCTGCCGACGCTTCCGCGACCTCGGGTACTATGCGGAAGTCGTGCCCTCAGAGACGCCTGCCGCCGGGTTGCGGGGGATGAAAGGCATCATCCTGTCCGGGGGGCCGGACAGTGTATATTCCCCTTCGTCACCGTCGCTCGATCCGGACGTTTTCGGTCTCGGTATCCCGATCCTCGGGATCTGCTACGGTATGCAGTGGATGGCCAAGCAATCCGGAGGCAAGGTCGCGCGCGGCCCCGTGCGAGAGGACGGGCGCACGGACATCGTGATTTCCGACCCGGCGGCCCTGTTCGCTGGCCTGGACCGTCAGCAGCAGGTCTGGATGAGCCATGGCGATGCGGTGGAGGATCCCGGCCATGGTTACCGGGTGCTCGCCCGGACCGGGTACCAGATGATCGCCGCCATCGGGAATCCCGAGCGGGGCCTCTATGGCATCCAGTTCCACGCCGAAGTCGACCACACGCCGTATGGGAAGGAGATGCTGAGGCGATTCGCTGCGGAGGTATGCGGCGCCCGTCAGGAATGGACCGACGACCGCAAGGTGGAGCGGGCGTGTGCGTCCATCCGCGAGACGGTCGGGGATGGGCAGGTGTTGGCCTTCATCAGCGGTGGCGTGGATTCCGCGGTCGCCGCGACCCTTCTTGCCCGGTCCCTTGCCCCTTCCCAGATCCACAGCGTGCATGTCGACAACGGGCTCCTCCGGAAGGGGGAGTCCGCCCTCGTGGAGCGGTCGCTTGCGGCTGCAGGGATCCCGGTCCGCGTCACCGATTACCGGGACCGTTTCGTCTCCGCCCTGGCCGGCATCCACGACCCGCAGGAAAAGCGCCGCATCATTGGAGACCTCTTCATGACAGTCGCGGACCAGGAGATTGCTGCGCTCGGGCTGGACGGCGACACCTTCCTCTTGCAGGGCACCCTCTATACCGACCTTATCGAGAGCGGCTTCGGCGTCGGAAGGAAGGCGGACCAGATAAAGCTCCATCACAACGCCTCGCCCCTCGTGCAGGAGAAGAAACGGAAAGGGCTGGTCGTGGAGCCGAACCGCGAGATGTACAAGGACGAAGTACGTGCAGTGGGGGAGGCCCTCGGCCTGCCGGAGGAATTGGTATGGCGCCATCCGTTCCCTGGACCGGGGCTGGCCATCCGGCTCGTCTGCTCCCCGCAGGGGGTCGTGGAGGATCTCAGCGCGCCCGCGGCCGCAGTCAGGGACATCGCGTCCTCGCATGGGTTCACGGGATATGTTATGCCCGCCAAGACCGTGGGCGTAGGGGGGGACGGCCGCACGTACAAGTCGCTTGCTTTGCTCGCGGGCATGCGGGACTGGGACCGCTTGCAGACGGCGGCCGAGCACATCAACCGCGAGGTGCAGGGCGTGAACAGGGTTATGTACCTCGCGTCCGGAAGCCCGCCGATCCAGGAAGAACTCTGGTCGCCTGCCCCGCTCACGATCACCCATGAATCCCTGGACCTGCTCCGCGAGACTGACCATGCGGCGAATGCCGTGTTGCGCCGCTATGGCCTGGACCGCGCCATCGGCCAGATGCCCTTCGCCCACCTTCCCGGACCGGAAGGACCCTGGGCCGTCGGAAGGGACGTGGCGACCGATACCTACATGACAGCCCGACCGGCCAGGAAGCCGGAAGAGATGCCGTGGGCAGCGGTTGACGACCTGGCCGGTGCCATCCGCGCCGGGGGAGTGGATCACTTCCTGCTCGACCTCACCAATAAGCCGCCCGGCACCATCGAGCTGGAGTAGTTTTATCGTACGTGTCTAGGCCCCGCGCCGCCAGAACCCTGCGGGGCCTTGGCCCGCAGATGAATGGCGGCGCCAACAACTGAGCGCGGGGCCGGGGTCGTGGAGACGGACCGCCATCACGGCCGCAGGAATGCTGTCCATTCCTGGGTTAGTCGGCGTCGAACGCCCGCCGCTGTAGCGGCGGGTAGTTTACGTCACTTTCCACACAAAGCCTCCTTCACCGAAACGTATTTATACTTGCAGTGCTATTAGTTATACATTGTAGTGTAGAACAAGAGGTATTCGCATGAACGACTTCGCCAACCGGCTGGAAGGGGCCAAGGACATCGCCGATGTCTTCGAGGTCGTGAAGGCTGCCGTGCGCGAAAGCCTGGGAAAGAGCAGGGCAGGGCTCATGCTGGGCCTCTCGCCCCTGGGCTTCGCCCCCGAGGGCTTCATCGGCGCCTACCACCAGCCCGGCTCCAACCTCATCGTCATGAACTCCTCCCTCCTCCGGAAGATCCAGGAGGAGCGGCCGGAGAAGTTCAGGGCCTACGCCTTCCACCTGCTCCTGCACGAGTACCTCCACTCCCTGGGGATGGTGGAGGAGGAGCGCTGCCGCGCCGCGGCCTGGCACATCAGCCGGGAGTGCTTCGGCGAGGGCCACCTCGCCAGCAGGATCGCCGAGAAGTTCGAGGCCTTCCTGCCCCAGCTCCGCCACGCGGGCGGGGACTACCAGCCGCCCCAGGAGGCCCTGGTCACGCTCGTCCCCGGCTTCGACCGGGAGGCGACCAGCTATATTGGATGACTATGCCACGAAAAATATGGGATGAAGAGCATGTCCTGCCGGTGAGGCGGGAGCAGCTGAAACTCCAGGAACGCATCGCCTGGCTGCGGGCCCACCCCCTCTTTGCGCCGGAGCGCGGGGGGCGGCCGACCCTGCTCATGCGCGCGCGCAGGCGGAGGATGCTATGAAAAAAGACCTGCAGCTCGGGCAGATGAACATCACCTTCAGGGCAGCGCCCGTGTTCGCGGACCGGAGCATCACGGCCACCCAGGTGGCCTCGGTGCCCCACAAGAGGGACCCCAAGAAGGCCGCCCGCAAGGAGGGGACGGTCCGGGTCATCTTCGTGGACTCGGTCTCTAACCTGGTCGTTGCGGACGTGGTGATGACCTCCATCGCCGCGGAGCAGCTTGCCGCGGGGATCCAGCAGTCCCTGGGGAAGCTGAAGACCGACCTCAAGGACGGCAGCATGCCCCAGCGGGAGCAGCCCCGGGATGAGCAGCCCTACATCGGGTAGGGGGGCCACATGCGGCGGGACCCCCTTGAGATCATGGAGAAGATACTGGCGGCGCTGGAGAAGGGGCAGCCCCGCTCCATGCACGCCCTCTGCCAGGAGACCAAGCTCCACTACGTGACCGTGCGCCGCTACGTGCAGATCATCGAACTGGTCAGCAGGGAGCCGGAGATCGAGGTCATCAAGACCGGCCACACCGTGATCCTGCGGATCCGCAGGGAGAAGGAGGAGTGAGGGGCATGGATCGGGCGCGGGGCCAGGGATCCCGGAGCGCGGGGAGCGGGCCATGGAGAACGCCAGAAGCGGCAGAGGAGCACCACCCGCTGGATTTTATAAATCCCGGGGCCTAAGGAGATGACGATATGGCAGAACCCACCGTCGCCCTGAAAGTGGGCGAGCTGACGAGCAGGGACGAGTTTGGCAGGGGCATCGTTCGCCTCGACGCCAGGACCATGGGGACCCTCGCGGTGCGCGAAGGGGACATTGTGGAGCTGGAAGGCCAGCGCACGACCGGGGCCATCTCCGTGCGCGCGTATCCTGCTGACGTAGGCCTCAGCATCATCCGCATGGACGGGATAACCAGGAGGAACGCAGGCATCGGGGTGGGGGAGATGGTCAAGGTCAGCCAAGCCAAGGCCCAGGACGCCAAGCGCGTGGTCCTCGCGCCCATCCAGAAGGGCATGCTCATCCAGATGTCCCCCGACCTCCTGCGGAAGAACCTCTACCTCAGGCCGCTCAACAAGAAGGACATCATCACCCCCTTCCCCGTCGTCAAGCAGCGGCGCGGCGGCCCGTTCGACGAATTCTTCGGCGTGAACCTGGAGGACATCTTCTTCACCCCTGTCCCCGGGGAGACCAAGCTCATGGTGGTTTCCACTGTCCCCGAGGGGATCGTGCGGGTCGGGGAGGAGACCCAGGTCGAGCTCTCGCCTGAGCCCGTCGATATGGAGGAACGGGCCATCCCGACCATCACCTACGAGGACATCGGCGGCCTGCGGAACGAGATCGAGAAGATCCGCGAGATGGTCGAACTCCCGCTGCGGCACCCTGAATTGTTCACCAAGCTGGGCATCGATCCCCCCAAGGGGGTTTTGCTCTACGGCCCCCCCGGAACCGGGAAGACCCTGCTGGCCAGGGCCGTGGCGAACGAGTCGGGGGCGCATTTCACCTCGGTGAGCGGGCCGGAGTTCATGTGCGTCGGTCCTGAAACGCCGATCCTGACCCAGGACAAAATGATGACGGCCGAGGAGGTCTTCCTGCTGGCCAAGGAGCGAGGAAAAATGGTAGAGAAGACACCAACTCGGCAGACAATTGCCTGTCCGCCCATAGGCGTCTTCTCCCTCGGTCCAGATCTCAAGGTGGGCAAGGATGCCATCACGGAAGCAACACGGCTGGAGGTGCCAGAAACCATAGAGGTGGAAACTGGCGAGGGAGAAAAGCTTTTGGTGTCCAAGAATCAGCCCTTTGCCGCGCTGACCTCCCAAGGGACCGTGGAATGGCGGCGGGCTGAAGAGCTGCATCCCGGGGATGCAATTGCATCAGCAACGCGCATACCGACGGAAGGAGCACCGATTACGTGGACCGATCGGCTTGATCCGGAAGCGACCTATGTGCGCATGAAAGGGACACCGCTCCGTTTGGGGGAGGCGCTCGCCCGCCACGGCCCCGCGGCAGTGGCGGACGCAGAAGCATTGGCGTACGCCGCGTCCCCTTCTAATCTTGGGCATGTCACTTGGGTCAGGCCGGTGGGGCGGACATCCCCTTCGTTCCTGAGATTGCTTGGCTCCCTCTTCGCAGAGGGCTCCCTCACCCAACGCATGGAAGATGTCTGCTTTGCCAACACGAATCCTGCCTACCGGGAGGAGGTCAAGCAGCAGGTGCACGATGCCTTCGGGCTGAACGGGAATGTGACGGGAAAGGAGGGCATGCGGCTGATGTTCTACTCCAAGGGCATGGCGCACTTCCTCAACCGGGCCTGCAATCTTCCCCTCGGCTGGAAAAAGGATCTCCATGTTCCCCGTTTCGTGTTTGCCGCGAGCGAAGAGGAGATAGCCGCATTCGTGTCCGGCTATTTTGACGGCGACGGGACGGTCAGCGTGGGGAACGGATATCCCACCCCGCGACTCTACAGCATTCACCGCCCGTTCCTCGAGGAGATGCGGTCGCTCCTCCTGCAGCTGAATATTCCCTCCCAGGTGGTGACGTGGAAGACGCCGTGGAACAGCCTCTTCGCCCTCACCATCATGGGGCACGATGGACGATCCCAATTCTATCAGAAGGTCTTCCCGCACTCCAACCGCGTGCGCAAGGGCACGCTCTCCAAGAAGGAAGAAGGCGAGGATCTCATCCCGGTAGCGTCCCTGCTGAAGCGTATCAAAGCGGATTTGGGGATCCGGTACGGGAAAGACATCAAGGAGAATTCCATTGAGCCCTACCTTTCCGGGAGGAAGGAGCTTACCCGCCGGAAGGTCCGCGAGATCGTCGGCCTGCTTGAAAAGAAGGGAAGCCATCCGGCCCTCACCCGCCTCCGCACCTTGCTGCATGCAGACCTTCGGTTCCAGCGGATTACCCGGATGGAGAAGAAAGGCCCAGCCACCCTCTATGACTTTGGCGTGCACCACCATGCCAACTTCATCGGGGGATGGAATTTGTCACTACTACATAACAGTAAATGGTATGGTCAAAGTGAAGCTAATCTCAGGAAAATCTTCAAGGAGGCGGAGAAAAACGCCCCCTCCATCGTCTTCATCGACGAGATCGACGCCATCGCCCCCAACCGCTCCGAGGTCACCGGCGAGGTGGAGCGGCGGGTGGTGTCCCAGCTCCTCACCCTCCTGGACGGGCTGAAGAGCCGGGGCAAGGTCATCGTCATCGCCGCCACCAACCGCCCCAACGCGCTCGATCCCGCCCTCCGCCGAGGGGGGAGGTTTGACCGGGAGATCGAGATCGGCGTGCCCGACCAGATCGGCCGCAAGGAGGTCCTGCAGATCCACACGAGGAACATGCCACTGGAGAAGGACGTGGACGTGAACAAGATCGCGTCCATCACCTACGGTTTCGTCGGCGCCGACCTGGAGGCGCTCTGCAAGGAGGCGGCCATGTCCGCGCTCCGCAGGATCCTTCCTGGACTCTCGTGGAAGAAGACCAAGGAGATCCCTGCCGACGTCTTCGAGAAGCTCAAGGTCAGCGGCCAGGACTTTGCCAATGCCCAGCGCATGGTGGAGCCTTCCGCCATGCGGGAGATCATGGTCGAGATCCCCAACGTGAAATGGGATGATGTGGGCGGCCTGGACTACGTCAAGGCCCAGCTGAAAGAAGCCGTGGAGTGGCCCCTCTCCCATCCGGAAGCCTTCCAAAGGATCGGCATCCAGCCCCCCCGGGGGATCCTGCTCTACGGCCCCCCGGGAACCGGGAAGACCATGCTCGCCAAGGCCGTGGCGAGCGAGAGCCAGGCCAACTTCATCTCCATCCGCGGGCCTGAGCTCCTCAGCAAGTGGGTGGGGGAGAGCGAGAAGCACGTCCGGGACATCTTCCGCAAGGCCAAGCAGGTCGCCCCG
Organism: Candidatus Aenigmatarchaeota archaeon; assembly: GCA_016202725.1. Classification (GTDB taxonomy): domain Archaea; phylum Aenigmatarchaeota; class Aenigmatarchaeia; order QMZP01; family QMZP01; genus JACQOD01. The sequence goes on from JACQOD010000002.1 coordinate 10,059, forward strand.
GCCATCATCTTCTTCGACGAGATCGACTCGATCACCCACCGGCGGGGGGACGAGCTGGGCTCCCGGGTGACCGAGAACGTGGTTTCCACCATCCTCACCGAGATGAGCGGCCTCGAGGACCTCCACAACGTGGTGGTGATCGCCGCCACCAACCGGCCGGACATCATCGATCCCGCCCTCCTCCGGCCAGGGAGGTTCGATCGCCAGATCCTGGTCACGGCTCCCGACGCGGCAGCCCGCAGGGACATCCTCAGGATCCACACCAGGGACATGCCCCTGGAAGCCGGGGAGAAGGTCAAGATCAAGCTGGGCCGCGTCCGCAAGAAGGCGGTCGCCGAGGCAGCGGGAGCGGAGGACCCCCGGGAGGACCTGCTCGGCTACCTCGTCGAGAAGACCGAAGGCTATTCCGGGGCCGACCTGGAAGCGCTCTGCCGCGAGGCGGGCATGTTCGCCCTGCGCGAGGAGCTGGGGGCCAAGGTGGTGACCCGGGAGCACTTCGAGCAGGCCCTCAAGGAGATCACCCCCTCGATCACGGCGGACATGCTCCAGTTCTACGGCAAGGTGACGGAGGCGATCAAGGCCGAGGCCGCCAAGCCCCCCAAGGGCTTCAGCTACGTGGGATGAGCCTTCATGCAGGGAACCGGTAGTCCTGCGCGCCGGTCACCTGTGGCCAATGATGCTGCCTGACTGGACGGACAGCAGGTGCGTGGCCCTCCGCACACGAAAGCTGTGAGCCGTCCCGCGGGGGATGCTGAACGCGTTTCCGGCCGTGTAGTCGCTCTGTACGTGTTAAGCTGCACAACGCATGCTATCGGTTTCCAAAAGGGTGGAAAAAATGAAACCAGAAGCAAGAGAGCCTGCGGCGGGCAATGAGCTACACACATACAAAGCATGCAGCACGCGTTCCTCCCGGCTGCAGCCGGAGGACGAATTGCCGCGCTGCGCATATTCCCCAACGGCAATGCCCTGCCGGCAGGAGCACTGGAAGTTCAACCCAACCAACTACCCAAAGGCGCTATTCCTGGCGGGGCCCGGGGGACGAGCGCCCGCCAACTCACCAATTTAAAAGGCCAAACCGCAGCCCTGCAGCAGGGGAGAGGGGAAAAAGAAGAAAAAGGAGCACATGCTCTATGCGCACATTAGCCGCCAATGCGGAACATCTTCGTGCTGCAGGAGGGACAGGTACCCTTGGTCGCCGGCTTGCCGTTCTTGAGGGTCACCTTCTGGGGGTTCTTCATTTCCTTCGATGCTTTGCACTTGACACAGTAGCCTTTTGTCATCGAGACTACCTCCAATTGGATAGTAGTTGCGGTTGGTTCCTTATAAACGTTCGGCGGGGGCGGGTGAGGGAAAACCGGCTGTATAACAGTGTAATAGGCCGCTTCCCGCCCTCCCAGCCGCGCGCTGCGCAGCGCTTTTTAAGTCACCGCGCCCAACAAGGGCTATGCCCGTCCTCCCGAAGGCCCCGTTCGAGAAGATCCTGAAGGAGGCCGCCAAGAACATACGCGTCTCCGACGCCGCGGCCTTCGCCCTCGCGGAGCTGGCGGAGCAGATTGCCCGCGAGATCGCCGCCGACGCCGCGGACATCGCCAAGCACGCGAACCGCAAGACCGTCCTCGCGGGGGACGTCACCCTCGCCCACAAGATGCGCCGCCCGCGCTAGCGTGGCACGCCCGCAGGTGCGGCAGCAGGTGGGTAGCTGCACAACGCCATCGGTTTCCAAAAGAGGGAACAATGAAATCAGAAGCAGGAGAGCCTGCGTTGTGCAATGGGCCACACCCGTACGGCAAGGAACGGGCCTGCGGGAGCCGCATGCCACCCGGCATTGCGCTCGCGGGAGGCCTTCCTGCGCCGCTCTCCAGCGCAGCTATCCCTCATCAAACAGCGCCTCAACGAGGAGGACGGGGTGGTCGCGGTAGACCACCCTGCTGCGACGCCCCGCGCGAAGGCCCGTTTGGACAAGGTAGGGGCGGAGGTGGGCATCGTCCGCGTGGGAGTTTTCCATGATCCCGGCCCCCTTGAGGAATCCGGGCAAGTAGTCGCTCGCTCCGCCGCTGCCGAGGAGCACGCCAAGATCCTTGCCGGCGCAGATCATCAGGGCGATCTCCTGGAGCGTCCCCTGCCGTCCCTGGACAACGACCCCCTTCTCCACGGCGTCAACCAGGCGGACAGACCGCCTCGCCCATCCTTCGCCCGTGAAGGAAATGGCCGCATAGCCATCCACCGGATAGCCGCAGCTGCCTGCGTGCTCCTCCCTGCTTCCCGCAGGTGAGACGGCCACGACCCTGCCGCCCTCCCGGAAGGCCCCGACGGCAACTTCATGGGGGTAGCCGTTGCACCCGCCCGTGTACAGCTCATGCCCCCGGCGGGCGAGTTCGCATCCCAACTGCTGGGCGAGCTTTGCGATGGCCGGGTCCACCTCGCGCACGTCGGAACCGAAAACACCGACCTTTGCCATGCCAAGGTTCTTGGCAGCAAGCAATAAATCCGCGCCGCTCTTCTCCCTCGCCGTGGTGATGCGTGAAGGCACATTCGCCTGGGCGGGCTGATGGATGCCCTTCGTATGTGTTTAGGCCCCGCGCCGCCAGAACCCTGCGGGGCCTTGGCCCGCAGATGAATGGCGGCAAGCACTTCTGAGCGCGGGGCCGGGGTCGTGGGGATGGACCGTCATCACGGGCGAAGGAATGCTGTCCACTGGACGCCTTCAGTCGGCGTCGAACGCCCGCCGCTTTAGCGGCGGGTAGTTTACCCCAATGCACACCGCAGGCTCTCATGTTTCTGATTTCATTTTTCCCTCCTTTTTGGAAACCGATAGCATGTGTTTGGCAGCTAAACACGTACGCCCCTTCTGGCCCATCCGCCGGGAGACGGCAGCATTCCTTTGCGTTTTCTGAAACGCAGTAGCGATAGCATCTCATTCCTTTCCGTCTGAAAAGGGAGCAGAGCGATCCGCGCTTATAAGGGCGCCTCCCTAAATATGCACAGGTGACGTATGCCCAATCTCCGCAAGCGGCGACGCAAGAAAATGAAGAAGCACAAGCTCAAGAAGCGCCGCAAGAAGATGCGCCACCGCACATAGCGGCCGTGGTATGGATGAACGCAACCAGGTACGGGTGAGTGTGGCCCTCCATGCGGCTGCCGCGCTGGCCGTTGCCGTGCTCTCCCCCTTCCTGGCCGGCCTGGGGGCCATCGCGGGCGTGCTGGTGCTGGTTGCCCTGGGGGGCCTGGTGGCCCGGGCCTTCCGCCAGAAGGCGAAGTGGTGGCTGGCCAACGGCCTGATCGTCTACCTCTTCCTCTGGCTGGTCGCGGTCATCTACCTCTTCAACCTCGGGCTGCTCTGAAGCCGGCATGCTCCTCGCGCGGCGTTCTGCCATCCTCAATGCGGCGCGGCGACCGGCAGCTTCTGCTCCGCGACGAGCAGCATCGTCACGCAGTGATGGCACACCCACTCCCCGTGGAAATGCAGGAGCACCACCCCGATCCTTCCGCAGTGGTCGCAGATCCCGAAGTCGGTTCCATACTTCTCCTGCATGAACCCCTCTTCCGGATGCGTGTACTCCTTGTCCTCCAGGTCCATACGTTCACCCCCTGTCTACGCAAACTTCCCGCACGCCGCGCACAGCCACTCCCCTCCTATGTACTCCAGCGAGTCCGCATACTCGCCGCAGTCGTCGCAGATCCCATACTCCTTCGCAGGCTCTTCCATCTCGAGCACAGGGCTCACCTCCATCGCGCCGCGGAGTCCCGCCCGGCTGAAGCCGAACGAGAACAGCCGCAGGAATGCTTCGGCGAGGACCGGGTCCTGCTCCTGCAGCCACTGGTGCACCTCCTTGAGGTAGCAGTAGCCGCACAAGGCGGTCCCCACCATGGCGCCGTCGAGCACCTGCTGCCAGGCGCGGAAGCCCTCTGCCTGCCCGCCCGGCAACCACCGCGCGACGTTCCGCGCGATCGCGGCCGGGGAGAGCGGGCTCGATACGGCCTCCCTGCACTGTCCACAGAGGCGCACGCGGTCCACAAGGAGCCTGGGAGCGAGGTGATATAAACATTCCCCTTAAAGTATATAGATTATTATTAAGACATTAAGTTCCTTAAAAAACATGCATCCTTTTAAGTCCTGCCGCCCAGGAGGGGATATGCTCCACCGGAAGCTGATCGCGCTCGGGGACTCGACCTTCGCGATCACCATCCCCAAGCGCTGGGTGCTGGCACAGCGCCTCGGGAAGGGGGATACCGTCGCGGTCCAGGAGTTCCCCGGGAGATTGGAGATCGCTCCTGCCGCCCCGGAGGGGCCACCCCCGCCGAAGCTGGTGGTCATCCCTCTGGGCAGCAAGCCCATCAAGGAGGTGGAGCGGGAGTTCGTGGCCGCCTACCTCAAGGGCTGCAACCTGATCGAGTTGGTGGGCCCCCACGAGGGGAAGGTGTCCGAGATCCGCCGCCGGCTCCACAACCTGATCGCCGTCGAGGTCATGGAGGTGGCCGCCCAGAAGATCACCGCGCATGTCTTTTCAGACCTGTCAACGGTCTCCCTCCCGAAGATCATCTCCCGCATCGAGGTCATCTCCCGGACGATCTTCGAGGACACGCAGGGCTTCCTGAAGGGGGAGGGCAACCAGGAACTCCGCTACAAGGAGATCATGGAGAAGAAGCTGGAGGTGGACCGGCAATCCCTGTTCGCCATCCGGATCATCATCCAGGCCCTGAGCGACCCCGCCTTCGCCAGCAAGGTCGAGGCCGATCCCTTGCGCCTGTCCATGGCCTGGCACCTGGTGGAAACCATGGAGAAGATCTCCGATTACCTCCTATCGGTGGCTTTTGACATGGCCTCCACGGACGTGCTCACCACCCTCAAGAAGGCGGCCAAGGACGAGCTCTTCCGCATCTTCCAGGACGTGAAGGACAACTACGAGCTCGCCCTCAAGTCCTACAACACGAACGACGTGGCCCTCGCGAACGAGGTCTTCGAGGCGCACACCCGGAACGGCCGCAAGCTCTACCACTTCCTCTACAGCAACCTGTCGCTCTGGCTCCCCACCATCACCGGCTACCTCCGGCGGGCTTCCTCGCGCACGAGGGACATCGCCCGGCTCACGATCAACCTGAACACCGGCGAGGCGCCCAAGGGAGGGCTGGGATGAAGGTCCTGCTCGACACCAACTTCCTCCTCCTGCCCGCCCAGGCCAAGGTCGATATCTTCGGCCAGCTGCGGGGCCTCGGCTACGGGGAGTGGGCTACGCTTGATGCGGTCGTGCGCGAGCTTCGGGCGCTGGGCTCCCGCCAGGCAAGGCTGGCCCTCCATTTGGTGGAGCAGAAGGGAGTGGACATCCTCCGCACCCGGGGGGGACGGGCGGACGACGAACTCCTCCGGCTCGGCAGGCAGGGCTACGCCGTCTGCACCCAGGACGCCGCCCTGGCCCGCCGCCTCCACCGGGCGGGCGTCAGGGTGCTCACCCTGCGGCAGAAGAAGTACATCGTGGAGAAGGAAATCTTCTGACGCCCGGCCAGGAGGAATGGCCGCGGGCAGAGGCGCGCTTGCGCCATGCATGCCGCTCCGTGGAAAACCGCACATCGAAGCCTCTTGTAGACCCCCTTATCCGGTTCGGCAGGGGGTCATTTAATGCGTTCCCACCATAAACAGTATGATGGACATAGAGTTCAATCCCGATGGCAGCCTGAAGCTACCCGGGGC
>JACQOD010000029.1 GCA_016202725.1 Candidatus Aenigmatarchaeota archaeon
TGAGCGCTCACCAACTCACCAATTTAAACAGCAGAGGTCGGTCTCATCAGAACCCTCAGCCGTGCTCTCGCGCGCCGGAGCGGTTCCGGACCGCAACCTTCCAGCTCCCATCGTAGAGGGCCGCGGCCGCGCCAAGGAAGAAGTCCGGATGCGCGAGGGCCGCCTGCTCCTCAAGGAGCTCGTCGGCCGTGCGGCCGTCCATGGGCTGCTGATGGAGCCAGGCCTCCAGCGCCGGGGTGCGCAGACGGTCGCTGCGGCCGCTGAAGGTCGCGCCGGTGTACGCCTCACCCTCCTCGAGCTGCATGAAGGGCGACCGCGTGTAGGAGGGGGAGGTGATGCCGAAATGGGCGACGTACGTCCGCTCCGGTCCGGCATCGCCCTGCCGAGGGGCTTCCCGGGCATCCTTGTGGGGTTCGGCACCGAGGCGCAGGCCGATCCGCGGGTGGAGGAGTTGCCCCGGGACGTCGCCCCATTCCAGCAGGACGGCGGAGATGTGGTCCTTCCAGTCCAGCAATCCCCCGGGACGGCCGTCCGGCTGCCGGTCCGTGTGGCTGCCGTTGGAGGCCACGAGGTGCCCCCCGTCCCATGCCAGGGCCGCATAGGCTTCCCCTGTTCCCGCATGGTACGCCCGGACGCGCCGGTCCGCCGGGGCAGGCACGAGGTGCCAGGGCCGGTCTGCCGCGGCAAGGTCGGTCAGGAGGTACAGTGCGAACGGCTTCCCCTCCAGGGTGCGGCCGGCGCCGATGACCGTGCCGGGGAAATAGCGGGCCATGCATGGGATGTGCCGTTTCCTTTTAAATTCGCGACGCTCTCCCGGGTCTTGGGACATAACTGCCAATCGCCATCGGTTTTCAAAATCAGTGTGCGTGGGCAACAAAAAACGTGTATTCCTATGCCAAGAAGGCTTATGATGTCGTTTTTCAATTCACACTCTTCCACAGAAAGTATCCCGCTCTGCAAAAGGGGGGGACCATGAAACAGGGCCTCTAAGTGTTGAAAAAAATCGATGCGTACCGCTGGGTTTGTCCCAAAGCCGCTCTCCCGTCGAATCCCCCGATGTGCCGCGAGCATGGGGCATGCATGAATCGGCGATGATGAGCCGGTGATGCGTCCCATCCTGCCCGGGCCTGTCGCCCTGAGAGCGAGGCGCGGAGGCAGGTGCCAACTCCTCCGGCGGGACGGGCAATTCGTTGTCACGCCGACCTTCCGCCGCGACGCCGCATTCCCCTGCCGCCCGGGCGGGAAGCCATTGCCCCTGGAGAGATGGCCGATTGATATTGGTTTTCCGTGCATCGCAGCGCGCGTCAGGCGCGGCCGCCCGGAACCGCTGCTCCTGGTTCCGTCCAGCGTTTCCGCGCCGCAGCCTTCGCTGCCGTCCTTTATGTGCGGGGGCGCCCTACTATAGGCATGGCTGACCCCCGGCAGGGGCGGGAGGAGCTCTACAAGCGGCTGCAGACGCGGGAGTACAAGCTCTACCGCCAGCTGGAGCATGCCCCCCTGTCCTGGTATGAGCGGCTCGTGCGCCTGCTGGGGGGGATGGCGTCTTTCTCGCCCGACCGGAAGGCCCGGGAGCGGATGGAGGGGGCGATCGCCTTCGCCGGCCTGCGAATCGTGCCCGAGCAGGTGATGGGATCCTTCCTGGTCGCGTTGATCGTGTTCGTCATCGCCGGGGTCTTCCTGGGGATGCTGGGGATCATCCCCCTGATCGGGGGGCTGGTCATCGCCGCGCTGGGCCTGCCCGCCGGGTATTACCTGATCAAGTATCCGGAGAACCTGGTCAAGACCCTCCGGATCCAGGCCTCCTCCCAGCTGGTCCTGGCGGTCCTGTACATGGTTGTGTCCATGCGGATTTCCTCCAACCTGGAACGGGCCATGCGCTTCGCCGCGGCGAACATTTCGGGCCCGCTGGCCTGGGACCTGCGCAGGCTGCTGTGGGACATCGAAGTCGGGACCTATTACTCCGCCAATGTGGCAATGGACGCCTACATCCAGAAGTGGAAGGCGGAGAACGAGGAGTTCGCCGAAGCCCTCAGGCTCATCAGGGACGCGCAGACCCAGTCCTGGGACAAGTCCCGGGCCATCCTCGACGAGGCCCTGGACGTGATCCTGGAGGGGACGAAGACCAGGATGAAGCACTACACCCAGGACCTCAAGACCCCCGTCATGGTCATCCACATGATGGGGATTGTCCTGCCGATCCTGGGGTCGGTCATGGCCCCCCTGGCTGCGGTCTTCCTCTCGGATCTGGTCCAGCCCTGGCACTTCGCCCTGGGATATGACATCATCCTGCCTATCATCATCATCGCCTTCATGAACATGACCCTCTCCAAGCGGCCGATGACCTTCTCCGCCATCGACATCAGCCACCACCCCAACCTCCCCCCCGAGGGGAGATTCCGGGTGAAGGGAAGGGACTTGCCGGCCTGGCCGATCGGCCTGCTCGTGGCAGGAGCCATCATGCTGCCGGCGGTCCTGTTCTACGCGAACGATCCGGGCCTGCTGTTCGCTCCCGTGAGCGAGCGCGAATTCTCCACGGAGTCGCTGGCCATGTCCATGCTGCTCGTCCTGGGGGCGGGATTGGGCATTGCGGCCCACTTCTTCCTCTCCACCTTCCAGCGGGCGGGGATCCAGGAGGACATCAAGCAGATCGAGGGTGAATTTGAGCTTGCCCTGTTCCAGCTGGGGAACCGGATCGCTGGAGGCACGCCCACTGAACTGGCGATAGACAAGGCCATGGACGACGTGAAGGACCTCAAGATCCGGGGGTTCTTCGAGCGGATCCTGCTGAACATCCGGAACCTGGGGATGACCTTCGAGCAGGCGATCTTCGACAAGGAGTATGGGGCCATCCTGAGCTACCCCTCCTCGCTCATCCGGAACGTGATGCTCACGGTGGTGGACACCTCCAGGAAAGGGGTGACCTACGCCTCGGAGTCCATGCTGCGCATCTCCAAATACCTCAAGAACATCCGCGAGACCCAAGAATATATCCGCGACCTCCTGGAGGAGACAGTTTCCTCCATGAAGTTCCAGGCCTACTTCCTCACGCCGATCGTGACCGGCCTGATCGTCTCGATCGCGGAGATCATCATCGAGGTCCTCGCCAAGCTCGGGGAGTACGTGGAGGGGCTGGGCTTCTCGGGGAGCGAGGAGCTGGGGGTCGCGGACATCTCCTCCCTCTTCGGGAGCGCGGAAGCCTCCACCTCGCCGGAGATCTTCCAGCTCATCATTGGCGTCTACGTGATCGAGGTGATGATCATCCTGGGGATGTTCCTCACGAAGATCAACTACGGCGAGAACAAGATCCTCCAAAGGAATTTGATCGCGAAGATGCTCTTCGTCTCCCTGATCGTCTACTTCCTGGTCGCCATCTTCTCGGCCAGCATGTTCGGCGACCTCATCAAGAGCGCCCTCTCCTCCATCGGGGTGTAGGGGTCGATGCAGCAGCACGCCGGACCCTGCGGGAAGGCGTCCTCCAAGAAGGAAGGTTTGTACGTGTTTAGCTGCAAAACGTATGCTACCGGTTTCCAAAAAGGTGGAGAAAATGACATCAGAACCAAGAGAGCCTGCGGTGTGCAATGGGGTAAACACATACGAAGGTTCTTGCGCTCACCGATAAGGAGGGTAGCTGGTCACCGGAGGGGGTCATCCCAGGGCAGGTCTTCGGGCAATGAAAACCTATCCTTGCGTTCGCGCGGGCCGTTTTAAAGCTTTTCCCACAACTCGCCCAATTCCGGCCAGAATGGTGGCCGCTTACGTGCGCTTTTCCCGGCGCCCGCGGATCTCCGCGAGGAAGGCCTCCCGCTTCACCCCGAAGCGGACCTCCCGCTCCCCGCGGGTGCGGACCGCCAGGGTCCCGGCCTGCTCCTCCTTGTCCCCCACCACCACGACGTACGGGACCTTGAGGAGCTCGGCCTCGCGGACCTTGTACTCCACGGTGTGGTTCCTGCAGTCTTCCTGGGCGCGGAAGCCCTCCTCCCTGAGCTGGGCCGCGAGGCCCGCAGCGGCAGCCGCGTTGCGGTCGGTGAAGGCCGCGACCCTGACCTGGACAGGCGAAAGCCAGAAGGGCAGGGCTCCTCCCGTCTGCTCCAGCAGGTAGGCGAGGAAGCGCTCGTAGCTCCCCAGGATGGCCCGGTGGATGACGACCACGTGCTGCTTCCGGTCCTGCTGGTCGACAAAGGTCAGGCCCATCCGCTGGGGGACGACGATGTCCACCTGCGAGGTGGCGATGGTCTCCTCCTTGCCGAGGGTGTTCTTGATCTGGACGTCGATCTTCGGGCCGTAGAACGCGGCTTCGCCCTTCTCCTCCCCGAAGGGGGCCCCGTGCTCCTTCATGGCTGCGCGGATCTCCTCGCAGGCGTGCTCCCAGGCCTTCGGGTCGCCGGTGAACTTGTCCGGGTTGGCCGCGAAATCCGGCAGGGAGAGCCGGAACCAGTAGCCCTTGAGGCCCATCACCCTGTAGGTGGCGTCGAACAGCTCCAGCACCTTCCGGAACTCCTGGCGGAGCTGCTCGGGCGCGACGTAGAGGTGGGCGTCGTTCTGGGTGAAGCAGCGGGTGCGGATGAGGCCGTACGTGACCCCGGAGAGCTCGTTGCGGTAGGTCATCCCCGCCTCCGCCAAGCGGAGGGGGAGATCCCTATAGCTCTGCACGAGCTTCCGGAAGATCATGTGGTGGTGGGGGCAGTTCATGGGCTTGAGGTAGTACGCCAGCCCCTCGATGTCCAGCGGGGCGTACATGGAGTCCTTGTAGTAGGGGAGGTGGCCGCTCGCCTCGTAGAGCGTGCCTTTGGTAATGTGCGGGGTGCGCACGTACTGGTAGCCTGCCTTTTCCTCCTGCTCGCGCATGAACTGCTCCAGCTGGAACCGGATGGCCTCCCCCGCGGGGAGCCAGAGCGGCAAGCCTGCGCCGACTTCATCGGCGAAGGAGAAGATCTTGAGGTCCTCCCCCAGGACGCGGTGGTCGTTCTTGGGCAGGGCGGAGCGGTCCAGGACGATCTTGGCCGGAGGAGCGGTCTTCTTGGGGGGGCTCTCTGCCGAGATGCTTTTGCTCAGCTCGGCCAGGGGGTGGCCTTTCGCCTGGAGGGAGAATGATTTATACCAGCCAAACGGGGCGCGCTGGGTGGGCGCGTGCTCGCGCAGGGCCTGCTCCAGCTGGAGGAGGACCCGCAGGGCTATCCCTGGCGAAGAGAGGGAGGAGGAGAGGTGGGCGTAGGGGTAGAGGACGATGGCCTTGGCCTTGACCTTGCCGACGACGTCCAGGATCTCCTTGCACGCTTGCTCGGCGACCTTGGCAGGCTGCTGCTCATCCGCCTTCTCGACCGCGCAGAAGGCCACGAGCGCGTCCTTCGCCTGGCCCTCCCCTGCGGGGGATTCGGCGGCCTTGATGGCCTTCTTCTCGGGCTTCCAGGACATCGCGTCCGCATGGACAAGGAGCAAGCGCATGGCCCTCACGATGGATTAGCCGCGGGCTTTTATAAAGGCGGGGAGGGGGGGGTTCTCGATTGCTGGCGCCTCACGGCGCCCGCTTCCCCAGCGCTGTTGAAAAAGTCACGAGCACCGTGCTGGCGGGACGGAGAAAGCCGGGGCCCGGAGGGTAACGAAGGCGCAAGAACCCACTGCTGCAACAAAGTCCGCTTCCCCGCCAAGCTTTTAATACCCTGCCGGGCCAGTAGTACCAACAGCCCGGTCGTCTAGCGGTCAATCTTGCCAAAGGACCAGGGATATTCGGCTCTGGACCGAATGACGGAGGTTCGAATCCTCCCCGGGCTATGCCAGAACGGTGATAGCCCTTCGGTCCCGCTGCCTGCCGAAAGCTTGGCCAGGCTGGAGTAATGGGGCCTGGGCTCTGCCGAAGAAGCCGTAGCCCGTTCCCTCGTGGCCTCGAAATAATGATTCCGTACATAGGGCTTTGAACAAGATCATGGATGCGAGAACATTGGTCGAGGAGGAGTCTGGCAATCCCCCCTTCAGGGGGACTTTCCTCTCCCGGATGATTGACCGTGATCCTGCCCGTGTAAGATCATGGCCTCCATCGCCGCCACGAACTCATGCGCCTGGCGGAGGAGGGCCATGACGTCTGGCGTATTTGCTTCAACTTCAAGATCGTACGTGCTGCTCTGGCGGAGGTCGAAGGCATTCGTCAGCGCATCGTAGTGCTTGCGCGCTACCCGTCCCGGCTTGACAAACACGCGGCCGAATTCATGAAGCAGTCCCTTGTGCGTTCTTGTCACGACATCCCGCGACAGCAAGGCGGCCTGTGCGGCCCAGAACATCGCATAGTAGATACGGTCGATGGCGGAGAGCAGCTTGCCAGAGTGCGCAAGAAGAGCTGCATCATCCAGCAGGGCGCGCGCACGCTCAAGACACCGCTTGGCGGGCGCGCCGGAAGACACCGTCATCATAGAGAATCACGCCCTCCTCTACCACTGCGCGGAGGAATGGAGAGCCAGCCTGCAGCCCGCGCATGAATTGCTGGGGCGTGCGGAAGACTAGGGTGGAGACCGTTCCGTGTCGGAGATCGACGCTTGAACGCGCCTTCGACAACGTCCGTCGAGCGCTTGGGCGGCGCGTCAGCACGAAAAGGTCGATATCACTATGTTTCCCCGCTTCACGGCGGGCAACGGACCCGTAAAGAATGACCGCATCGACCGCGTCACCGCCCTCCTGGCGGATCCGCGCCGCAATCTCCCTTGCCGTCCGCTGATACTTCTGTTGCAGGTTCATACGCTCTCCCTCTACACTCGCTTGGGAATCAGGAGATATAAAGTCATGCTCGGAGCTTCCCCAGAACTCCTGCTGCTGTCCGGTTCCTCACCAGCCTGGCTGCCCTGGTGAACCGGGCAGGCAGGCCAGCTGCCAGCCGTCTCGCCCAGCGGCTGATGGTTTTCCTCGGATGCCCAGGACCCGTTCCAAACCCCCCAGGGTTCTCTCCTGAAAGGAAAGCGTCAGTCACGCTTTTAACCACCTCGTTCCCATACTTCATGGGGAATCACCTCCTTTGGACCAACAAAGAGTTGGTGGAGGGAGCCCTTATGGGCTCCCACTCCCCATACCCGCTGGCCGGGTGGGGTCATAA
>JACQOD010000027.1 GCA_016202725.1 Candidatus Aenigmatarchaeota archaeon
ACGTAGTATATGGCGTCCATGGCCTTGCGGTCGTCCATGCGCGGCCGGCCGCCGGGGCCTTTCTGCTTCGGACGCTTCGGGAGAAGAGGCCTGATGGCCTCCCACATCGCGTCCGGTATCCGGTAGGATGAGGTTGTTTCCATCCTGTTATGTATGGGAGCGGCTCAATATGAAGTTTCGGTATAGGCTCTTAACACATACTGTGCAGCTAAACACGCATCCACCCACCCCGCATCGCCAATGAGCCCCCCACCGGCTCCGCGCGTGCCCGGCTGCACGGCCCGGCGCGTTCGCTGCCCAGGAACTCTTGCACACGGCCTCACATGCCGATGCCCACGCGCCTGCCCTGGAACTCCGCCGCCCCCAGCTCAGGCCCCGCGCCCCACCGGACCTTCCTGGCGCCGGTGCCCTGCTGGATGGCCTTCACGAAGGGCGTGAGCGCGGCCTTGACCGCGGGGTCCGCGTGCAGGGAGAGGTCGATCTGCTCCTCGACCGCGAGCCCCTTTTCCTTCCGCAGGGCCTGGGCCTGGCGGATGACCTCCCGCAGGAGGGCCTCGTCCTCCAGCACGCGTCCGATGTCCACGCGCCCGCGCGCGAACTCTTTCCCGCCCTGGAGGGTGGGCTGGAAGACCACGCGCTTGGCGTTCCCCAGTTCCCGGATCACCCCTTCCAGGGGGGAGAGGTCGGTCCCGACCTGGACCGCGATCTGGTCCACGGGCCAGCGGAGGTTGAGCTTCCGCTCCGCGCGGAGGGCGTGGACCGCCTCCATGAGCTCCTGGACCGCCCGCATGCCCTCCTCCAGCTGCGGCTGCTGCCGTTTCTGCTCGGGAGCGGGCCAGGCGGCCAGGTGGACGCTCCCCTCCCGGCCGCTGTCCAGCCAGAGGCGCTCCGCCAGGAACGGGCAGAAGGGCGCCAGCAGCCTGACCACGCGGTCGAGCGAATAGGCCAGGCAGGCCTGGGCGGCTTTCCTGCTCTTGTCCTTGGAGAAGGGGGAGACCCGGTCCCGGACCAGCTTGATGTACCAGCGGGAGAGGTCGTTGAGGATGAAGTCGGCGAGGGCCCTCGCGGCGAGGTGGAACGAGAAGGATTCCAGGTGGGCGGTGACCTGCCGGACCACCGTGGCGGTCCGGGAGAGCAGCCACTCGTCCTCGGGCCGGAGCGTGCGGAGGGAGCCCTTGCCCCCGTAGGTGCGGGTGAAGAGGGCCGCATTCCAGAGGACCGACAGGACCCGCTCCGCATCCTTGGCATTCCGCAGGCTGAACTTCTGGGTGTCCCAGGGGGCGGTGTCCTGGCAGGAGTAGAGGCGGAGCAGGTCCGCGCCCAGCTCCTGCAGGCCTGCGGAGGCCCAGACCACGTTCCCCGCGGACTTGCTCATCTTCTCCCCCTTCTCGTCCAGGGTCCAGCCGTTCAGGCAGACGGTCTTGTAGGGCGCCCTCCCGAAGACCGCCTGGGAGCAGACCATGAGCGTGTAGAAGTATCCCCGGATCTGGTCCTGGCTCTCGTCCACCAGGTCCACGGGCCACAGCTTCTGGAAGAGCTCCTTGTTCCTGAAGGGGTAGCCGAGCGACGCCCAGGGCGAGATGCCGGAGTCAAACCAGACGTCCATGATGTCCGGGACGCGGGCCATCTCCTTCCCGCAGTGGCACTGCAGGCGGATGGCGTCCACCGCGTCCTTGTGGAGGTCCAGCTCCTGCGGGAGCGGGCGGGTCGCATGCTGGCGCAGTTCGTCCTTGGAGCCGATGATCTTCCTGCTGCCGCAGCTGCCGCACACCCAGACCGGCAGGGGGATGCCCCAGTAGCGCTGCCGGGTGACTGCCCAGTCCGGGGCGGTTTCCACCACCTCGCGGAACCGCTCCCCTGCGAAGGCGGGCAGCCAGGCGACCTCCTTGAGGGCCTTGAGCAGGCGCGGGCGCAGCCCCTCCAGCGGGACGTACCACTGGCGGCTCTTGCGGTAGATGAGCGGGGTCTTGCAGCGCCAGCAGAGCGGGTAGGCGTGGGTCGTCCGGCCCGCGTGCAGGAGCAGGCCTGCCTGCTGCAGGTCCTGGATGATGGCCTGGTCTGCTTTCTTGACGTAGAGGCCCTGATATCTGCCTGCCTCAGCAGTGAAGCAGCCGCGCTCGTCAATGGGGGACGGCGAGGGGAGGTTGAAGTGTTCGCCCACCTTGGCGTCGCCCAAACCAGGCGCAGTGTGCACGAGGCCCGTGCCTGCGTCCATGGCGACGAAGTCCTCGAAGACGTCCTCGCCCGAGCCTGTCTTTGAAGCGGCGCGCTTCTTCAGGAGCTTGATGGAGGGGATGACCTGGTGGTGGCTGCCATCCAGCTCCCGCTGGAGCGGGGTATCGACCGCGGCGCGGTAGCGGACCCCTTCCAGCTCCTTCCCGGGGAAGGTGCCCAGCGGCTGGTGGCGGACGCCCAGCTCCTCCAGCACCCGCAGGCGCTTCTGGGCGAGGATGAGGATCTCGTCCCCTGCTTGCACGCGCGCGTACAGTTCCTCAGGGAGGACCGCGATCGCCACGTTGCTCGGCAGGGTCCAGGGGGTCGTGGTCCAGACCAGCAGGAAGGTCTTCTCCTCGCCCTGGACAGGGAACTTCACGTAGACCGAGGGGTCGTCCACGTTCTTGTAGGAATCCGTGGTCTCATAGCCTGCCAGGACCGTCTCGCAGTGGGTGCACCAGAAGCCCGACCGTTCCCCCTCCACGAGGAGGCCCTTCTCCGCCATCCGCTGGACCGCCCACCAGCCGGATTCCAGGTAGTCGTTCGTGTAGGTCAGGTAGGGCTCCACCCAGCCCCGCCAGGCGCCCAGGAGGCGGTAGGTGTCCATCCACAGGGGCTTGTTCTTCTCCGCGAGCTCGCGGCACTTGCCGATGAAGGCGGCGACCCCCATGGTTTCAATGTCCCGCTTGGACTGGATGCCCAGCTCCTTCTCCACGGCGTGCTCGATGGGCAGGCCGTTGCAGTCAAAGCCGGGCTGGAACCAGACTGCGTGACCTTGCATGCGCTTGAACTTCCCCCAGACGTCCTTGAGGGTGGTGGTTTTCACATGCCCGACGTGCGGGACATAATTCACATAGGGGGGCCCGTCCAGGAGGTAGAACTTCTTGCCCTTGCCCAGGGCAGCTGCCTGCGCAGGCACGCGCTCGCGCGCCCAGAATTCCCTGACCCCCCGCTCAATGGCCTTGGGATCATACGCCGCAAACCCGCCCATGCCCCTCTGTTAGCGGAGCAGTCTTAAAAGGGGGGGCGCGAGGCCCGGGAGACGCCGTCCCGGAGGAAGGCAGGGATTTCAACAGAACAAATGATGCAATTCAAGGGCATGGCATCATTCCTTGATTGATGTGCGTGAAGGACGGATGGTCTTTTCCTGCACATCAACCACGCTCGTCCATGAAATAAACGGAAGGTACGTGTTTAGGCCCCGCGCCCAGCAGTTGGCGCCGCCATGCATCTGCGGGCCAAGGCCCCGCAGGGTTCTGGCGGCGCGGGGCCGGGGTCGCGGAGATGGATCGCCATCACGGGCGCAGGAATGCCGGCCATTCCTGGGTTAGCCGGCGTCAAACGCCCGCCGCTGCAGCGGCGGGTAGTTTACTAGGTGCAGGGGTTCCAAGGAAATGGTGGATGAGGAGCCTCCAGCGGCAGCCCCCCCCCCCCCCATTCCGGGAGATGTCGTTATCGGGTGATAGCGACTGCGCAGAAGGCTTAAAAAGCCCGCCTCCCATCCACTACCATAGCGGGCGCAGGCGCGCCCGCCGGGGCCCGCTGGGCTGGTGGCCAGCAGCCCGCTCACCCACCATCACCCCGTTCGCCTTGTCTCCCCCGCGAGACACGGTTCCCAGGGAAGCAGGATCCATGAGGGCAGGCCACTGGCTTCCCCCTGCGAGCCGCCGCTTCCCCCCGCTCCCCCGCCGCGCAGACTGGGGTGGTGTCTCGCGTGCTCTGCGCATCCCTGCCCCGGAAGGAGAAAAAATGACCGCGTGCGCATTCTCGCCCTGCTTGCACGACTACCGTGGCCCTGTCGAGCACCTGCAGCGCCACCTTGCCCATTGCCCCGACTGCAGGGACAGGGCGCTCCTGGTCGCCGTCGCGGATCCCGCGCGCCCGGCCATCCCCACTCCCGCGTGCGCGGATGACGCGACCCTTGCCGCCTTTGTGGAGGCACCGGCGCTGAAAGGCGTGGCGTGGTGGGACCAGGTGGCATCCCACGCCGGAAGCTGCAACCTCTGCCTCCGCAAGGCCAGAGCGCTCGTTGCGGCGCGGGAGAGGAGGCAGGGACACGGCCCGTCGGCGAGGCACAGCAGCGCCGTTCTTGCCCTGGTGTCCGCAGAACAGCAGGCGGGAAGGCCGTTCAGCGACCATGATGTGATCTCCCTGGCCGCGCCGACAGGATTTTGTCCGGATGCGACCATCATCGCGGCATACAACGGCACGCTGCCGGAGGGCGCGGAGCAGCTGCTGCATCAGGCAGTCACCTGCCCCTGGTGCGCAGTCTGCAGCCCCGGCGGCCAACCCGCGTGACGCCCGCGGCCGCCCACAGCTGCACGGGAGTGGAAGCTTCCAGAAAATCTGAAACGGCAAGGCGGGGACACCAAAGATGCGGACACCGCCACAGTGATTTCACGTCCGCGAAGGACAGCGCCCCGAAGGCCCGTCCCGCGAACCGCTGGGACGTGCGGGGGCGCGCTGACCGCACTACCAGAGAACACCCCGGGGAAACCGAGAACACACAGAGGAAACCATGAGACTGTCCATCATCCCGACCACCCTGCTCGCGGCCTTCGGCTGCGGGCCCTCCTCCACGCCCTCCCTTCCTGAGCCTCCTCCGGCCTCGGTGCCGGCAGTCCACGACACCTTCGCAGACGCGGCCTTCCTGTCCGTGGAGAGCCAGCAGGTGACCGCCTATGCATGGACGCCCTCGCGGTCATCGTTTGCCGCAGTGGAACTCCATGATGCCGACAGCCGCAGCGAGTCCAATTGCATTGCCTTGTCCGACCCGGAGTGGAGCCGAATAAGCTTCACCTTCCCCGCGGCCTTCTTTGACAATGCGGTCTTAGAGATCGTGCACGGGGTCGATGCTCCCCCGGACTGCCCGCCTTGGCAGTGGCCCGCGGTGCAGGTCCGGATCAACGACTCGGTGCTGGCAGAATCCCTGCGGCCTGCTGCTGCAGCCGGCGGACTGAATCGCTTTGAGATCAGCAAGTATCTTCAGCCAGGGCAGAACACCATCCGGCTGCGGCCGCTCGGGGGGAAAGGCGAGTATCTGCTCCAATCGCTCCGCGTGCGCATCGCCGACTCCGCAGCAGCATTGATACCAACCGATCCCGGCAGCCCATTCCCCCCTGAAGACGCCACTGTTCTGCGCGTCTTCTTCGAGGACGGCAGGCAGGCCGGAGACATGGAGGTCGCCACCGACTATCTAAACAAGGACGCGCAGTGCGGCCGTTTCAGGTTCTTCGCGAAGGAGCGGAGCACGTTGAAAGCTACGTGCAACGTGCCTGACCCCGCGGGCACGGCGACCCTCCTTCTCCACCACCTGTCCTCCATGGTTCTTGGTGAGCCGCTCAATGGCCAGTCCCCTGTGTCCATAGACCTGAACGGCATCCCGGTTGCGACATCACTCGATGCCGGCGCTCACTCGGCGACGCCCGACCGGATCGACGTCTCCGCGTTTGTGCGCCGCGGCAAGAATACCATCACCATCTCACTTGCGGAGGGCGCTTCAGCGCAGTATGAACTCCTCGCCATGAGCCTCGTCTTGGCCCGATAGCAGCCCCCCAAGCTGCCAGGAAAGTCGCCTCTGGCTGTCCGGCAGCCAAACCAACCACAACAAGGCTTCCGTTCAGGAGCCTTCCGTCCGCCATCGAAAGGGGAATGCTTCGCGGCAGGCCCCCGGCCAACCAGAAACCAACAATGGAGGAACCAATGTCCGCCGCTTCCTGCACCACAGACAAGTTCAACGCCCTCAAAGAAAAGGTTGGCTTCGGCCTTGCCGTTGCCATCCTCGAGGATTCTCTTGACCAAGCATTCCTAAACTCCCTCACCTTCGACCAGTGGCTCGAGGTCCACCAGGAATCCACAGACCCCCTCAGAGAGAGGGCCCTTGCCCGCATGGCCGGGCTTGCCACAATCTTCGACCAGTGGCTCGAGGTCCACCAGAGATCCACAGGCCCCCTCAGGGAGAAGGCCCTTGCCCGCATGGCCGAGCTTGCCACAACCTTCGACCAGTGGCTCGAGGTCCACCAGAGATCCACAGGCCCCCTCAGGGAGAAAGCCTTTGCCCGCATGGCCGAGCTAGGAACCTTCGACCAGTGGCTCGAGGTCCACCAGAGATCCACAGGCCCCCTCAGGGAGAAAGC
>JACQOD010000003.1 GCA_016202725.1 Candidatus Aenigmatarchaeota archaeon
CGTTCCTGAAACTCTCCCCGGGGGGTAAGTGGTTCCCCATCGACGAACTGGAGGGCGCGTGCCGGAAGGTCAGGGCGAACGCCGACCTGTCCCCCGTCGGCGTGCAGGTCTGTCTCTGGCTGCTCAGGGATAAGCAGTGGGCCATTGACCGATTCCCCGTTCCTGAAGGCACGCCGTTCAAGGAGGTGCTGGCGCTTCTGGACGATGCGATTCAGTGCAACCCCCCCACGAAAGAGGAGTGGGAACACGCGGCATCCATCATCATCGACCACAGGCCGATGGCAACTGGGGACGCGCACCCCTCGCAGGTGCTCGAGGCCATGATCCAAACGGCGACTGGCGAAGCCACCGCCCTGGCCGAGGTCATCAACCTGTCCGCTCGCCTGCACGCTGCGGCCAAGTTAAAGTTCGTCGACGCCGCCTGGGACGCCTTCATCGCGGCACTGGAAAGCGCCCGCTGAATCCTCACACCGGGGCGCCTGCTCGCGGGAGCGGGCGCCCCTTCCCTTCTCCTCGGCCCTTCAGGGCGCCGACGGCCCCCGCCTCCGCGCGCCTGGCCTGTTTCCAGGAGCCCCTGAAGAACCGCCCCGACCACTCCCCGCGCATGCCGCGCTGGCCCACCCCACCGCCATGAGACTTCCCCTCTTCCTCCGGCCCCTGCTGCCTCTTGCGGTTGTAGCCGCCGCCTTCCAGGTCGTGCGGTTCCAATTCATTAACGGCCCCTCCATGGAACCCGCGCTCCGCGATGGGGAACTCGTCCTGGTCAACAAGCGCGCTCCGCTCTCCGCCATCGCGCGCGGGGACATCGTGATGTTCCGCTCTCCCTCCGACCCTTCCAGGGTATACGTGAAGCGTGTCGCCGGCCTCCCGGGGGATGCGATCTGCCAGGAAGGCCACCCCGCCTGCCGCGATCCCGCCCACCAGCGCACCGTCCCGCCCGGGGCGTTCTTCGCTCTCGGGGACAACGCCTCGGTGTCCTACGACAGCCGCCAGGCGGGGTTCATCCCCGTAGCCAACCTCACGGGCAAGGTGATCGGAAGGCTCCCCGGCCTCCTGGCCATGATAGCCTACGGGATCATGTTCTGTCTGGTGGTGGGCGTGCTGCGATCCCTCCGGCCGGGGTAAAACCACCGCCATCCGGGTGCGTCCGCCCTGGTGCACACGGAGGCATGGATGTTCCCGGCCCGCCAGGCCTTCATCGGACATGGGACCTGCCCACGTCCTTCGCCGTGCCAACCGGGGAGCGGCCCTCTGCCACGCCCCCTCCAAATCATGCTTTCCCTCCGCCCGGCCAGGGCGTCCCTGCCAGCCAAGGCCTCCCGGCCCCTTCCCTGAAAACCACACGAGCCATGACCTCCTCCACACCCGATACCACCCCCACACCCGATACCACCCTGCTCCAGAAGCTGCGCGAGCTCAACACCCGCCAAGTGGAGCTCACCCTCCGCGACGGCCGCACGGTTGCGGGGACCCTCGTCTTCCACGGCAGCCCCCTCTTCGGCAAGGTCATTGACGAGCGCCGGGAGCTCACCGTCCCCTTCTCCCCCGGGGAAGTCGCCGACGTGAAACCCCTCCCCGACGGGTCGGCCCAGGACCTGCGGCCTGGTTTCACGCTGCTGGAAGTGATCATGATCCTCCTCCTCATCATGCTCGCCGCGGGCATAGCGAGGATCCTGACCGTGGCTACCGCCGAACGCCCCCGGGAGGTTGCCCTGCAGGCGCAGGAGTCCCTCGCGCAGGAGGTGACGACCTATGTGTGGACCCCCGCCCAGTCGTCGTTCGATCCCGTCGTCGTGGAGGGCGCAGACAGCGGCCCGGGAGGCAGTTCACTGCTCCTGCCCGCTCCGGGCAAGAGCAGCCTCAGTCTCTCCTTTCCCGTGAGGATGGCGGTTCCGGTCACGGCCGTGCTGGAAATCGTCCACGGGATGGCTGCCGGGGAGGCCAGCGGGCTGCGCGCGGGATCCTGCGTGCGCATCCAGATCAATGGGTGGAACCTGGTGGAAGCGCTGTGGCCGGCGTCCGCCTCGGGGAGCCTCAGCCGCTTCCAGGTCAGCAAGCACCTCGTCCCCGGCCAGAACACGATCCGGCTGTCCCCGCAGGACGGGGACGCTCCGTATCTCGTCGAGCGGATCTGCGTGCGGATCGCCGTTACGGCAGCAGCGCTGGGACAGCAGGGAAACGCCACCTTTCCCCCGGAGCAGCCGACGGTCATGCGGAGCTTCTTTGAGCGGGGAATGCCGAGCGGAGAGCTGGAGGTCTCCACCGATTATGTCTTTAGGGATCATGAGTACGGCGGCCGCTATGCCCTTTTCGCGAAGAACAGGAGCGCCCTTACCGCCACGGGGCACGTCGCTGACCCCCCTGCCGCAGCCGCCCTGGTGCTGTACCACCTCTCCAGTCTGCTTGCCGGGGAGCCCCTCGGCGGGCGGTCCCCCGTGTCGGTGGAGGTGAATGGCGTCCTCGTGGCCAAGGGCATGGATCCCGGCTGCCATGGCCCCGCAGAGGACCGGATGGACATTTCCGCCTTCGTCTGCCCGGGCGCGAACACCATCAGGATCGCCCTGGAGGACGCGCCCTCCCAGTACTCCTTGCTGGGCCTGGCCATGGAGCTGGGCCCAGCATCCCGATGACATCAGGCCGAAACGCTGTTCGCTGCGGCTGAACGCGCGCCCCCGCGCGGTGTCCGCCGCTGCGCGCCGTGTCCTTACCCCTTACTTCTGGAGTCCCTCCCATGTTCACCTTCCTCATCCGCTGCATTCCCCCCCGGGAGCTCATGGCATTCCGGCTTCGCCTGGGGGAGATGGTTCCCCGCCAGGCTCACGGCGTCCTTCCCCCGGGATGCGGGAAGGAAGACGTGAGAAACGCCATCGCCGAAGTGGCCATATGCCTCCTTGCTGAAGGCCGGGTTCCGCTACAGGAGTTCGTGGCGGTTCTGGATATCCTGCTGCGCGAACTGGTCCCCCCGGACCGGCAGCGCCAACTGCGCTCCCGCACGCGCGGGCGCGTCCGGACCCTCCGGCGGGAACTTGCCCGCATGCAGGAGCGGTCCGGAGAAGCGCTCGCCAACCTCCTGGCTGACCCCGCGGCGGGCCGCGAGATCGACCTCGGTGACCGGCTGTACGAGCAACTCTCCCTCGTGGCGGAGCTTGCCGTCTGCCGCGGCCTCCTCGCCTCCCGGGGACGGACGCTTCCCCGCCACCGGCGCTCCGTTCGCTCCCCCGCGCGCCACGGCAGCGGCCCGCTGGCCGCGGGCGCTGACCACCTGCCCTCGCCATCCTTCTGAACCTCCCGACACCAGGACTCAACCATGGACTTGCGCAAGCTTCCCACCCGTGCGGGCGCCGCCCGCCTCCAGTTCCTTCCCGGACAGCAGACGCCCGGCCTCGCGGGCGGTATCATCTTCCTTCCCGCCGGCGACATCGACGACCCCCGGTTTCACCTGCTGTCCGGTCGCAGGCAATTCCTCTTCTTCCGGCCGGTGGCAATCAGCGGGTCGGATGTGCGGCCTGCGCAATGCTGGTTCGGCGGGACAGACCTCGACGGCATCATCTTCCTCATGCGCCTCAGGCACGAGGCCTTCGCGCCCTTCATGGAGCTGCCCATGGATCCAGACGCAGAACAGCGGTTCCTGCGCTCCCTCATTCCCCCAATGCTCCAGCGCGTCATGGAGGTCGCCAAGACCGTGCCCCTCCGCCGGCAGGGAAATATCTTCGCGTTGCCGACCGGGATCAGCAATGCATCCGTCTTCGCTGTCCTCCAAGGCATGGGGACGCTCAGGTATGTCGTCCAGAGGGGCTTTCAGCACCCCGTGTTAGGAACCAGCCACCAGCTGCAGGGCGAGCTGGTGCTGATCAGAGACAGCCGCGATCACGGGGACATGTGGGCCGAGCTTAACCAACACCTACCGAAAATGGGGAGCAAGAACATCGACAGCTGCGATCACCGGGAAATGTGGGCCGGGAAGGGATCGCTGGTCCGTCCCCCCTATCCCCCGCTCGAACTGGACACGTTCCACCTCTTCGGCATCAACGCCATGCTCATCGCTGAATCGTGACGCAGGTGCGGTCCCGAACCGCCTCCTGACGGGGGCGGGTCCCTGTTCTCCCCGGCGCTGTCCGCCGCTGCGCCCTCCCTGAACGTCCGCCATCCGCAGGAAACTCCCATGACGCCTTCCTTCTCCGTCCTCTCCGCGCTCGGCATCCTTACCCTCCTGTCCGGGCTCGCCATGGCCTTCTGCGACTGGAGGGCAGCCCGCTCGAAAAACTACGAGGCCGTGGAGCTATGGGATAACAGATGTGAAATCTGCGGCCTCTCCTTCCTCGGCACGGCCATGGCGCTGCCGCTGTTGTCCCTCCTGCTCCTCCCCGCCGCGGCCCTCCTGGGATCCGGCCGCATGCCGCACATCGGATGGGCATGCAGCATGCTCAGCGTTGCGACCCTGTCGCTGTACGCATTGGCGGCACGGGCGGAAGCAGAGGAAACTGAGCGGCTGTTCAAGGGCGCGGTGGGATGCGCCCTCCTGCTCGCGCTTGCCGCCTCGCTGATCCCCTTCCTGTCCTGAGAACTCCTCATCCGCAAAGGAGAACCCCTGATGCCTCCCTGGCTTCCCCCCACCCTCTGGGCCGCGGCGCTCTGGAGCGTGCACTACCTGGTCCTCACCATCTTCATCAAGAAGCGCTTGGCCGGCTTCGCGCCGGGAGCGCTGCTGCCCGCCCACACCTTCCTCCTCTGGACCGTGACCCAGATCCCCGCAGGGATGCTGCTCCTGCACGGCCCGGCACCGGACCAGCTCCCCCTCCTCCTGCTCATGGGCGCGCTCCACGCCTGCACCTTCTACCCGTTCCTCTCCGCCTTCGCCTACGCGGATCCCATCCAGTTGGCAGGCCTCGCCCAGCTCGCTGCCGTGTCGGCGATGGGCTGGTCGGCCCTCCTCCTCCACCGCTTCCCCACGCTCCCCCAGGGGGCGGCCATGGCTGTCCTGATCCTCGGGACCCTCCTGATCACGGACAAGCCCTTCTCCCCGTCCGACAAGGCCCTGCAGCGGATGCTCCTCTACGCCGTCTCCTGCGGGGCGTACTTCACCCTGGGGAACGCCTTCCAGGGGAAGCTCGCCGCGCAGGAAGTGTACGCCTGGAGCCGGCTCGGCGTCCTCGCCATCCTGCCCGGCTTCTTCCTCCTCCGCCCCGCCCGGGAGGCGGCAGCCTCCCTCCGCCGGGTGCGCCTCCTCCCCCTGCTGATCGTCCTGGCCCTGCAGGCCGTGGTCGTGGTCGCCACCCTCCTCAGCTACGAAGCCATCGTGCGCAGCCCGCACGTCGCCGTGATGGGCGCGACCCTCGGCTCGGTCGGCCAGCTCCTCACCATCGCGGGCGTGCTCCTGCTCGCCCAGCTCATCCCCGGATACGGCGCAGGCCGCACCGCCCACCTCCCCCGCAAGGCCGGCGCGGCCCTGCTGATCTGCGCGGGCCTCTGGCTCGCCGCGCTCTGACCCCGCAAGGCGCTGCAAGCAGGCGCGGGATTGCCGTTGTCCTCCCCGCGACCCCAACGAAGCATTCCCCCACGCCCCCATCCATGCCCTCACCGCCTGACCCGTCCCGGAGCAGCTTCAGGGACGCCCGCGCCATCCTCCTCGCCTTCGCGTGCGTCCTCGTCTCGCTGCTTGTCGCGCTGCAGCTGCTCGAAAAGCGGCACCTTGTTCCCTGCGGCTGCGCGGCAGACCCGCCGTGCGCCGCCGCCCTGCCGGTCCCCGCGGCTGAACGCTCCCGCGCCCGGGAGTCGGGGGAACGCGTCCTCGATCCCGGGCATCCCTGCCCGCCCGGCTACGCGGTCATCCACCGCACGGCCGCCTACCTCCGGATCGCCCCCTCCCCGGCCGCTGTCATCGGGAGGGAGTGATCTGCCGAGCAGCCCTGCGCGCGCCGGCTCCCCCCTTTGCGGATTCCTTCAATGTCCAGACCCGTCCTCTACACCCTCCTTGCTGTCCTGCTGCTCGCCTGCACGGCCGTCTGGGCGGTGATTGTCCCCTGGAAAACCCCCTGGATGCTGCTGCCCATCCTCCTCTGCGGGGGAGGGGCGGTAGCCTTTGCCCTCGCTGCCGATCAGCAGCGGCTGCTGGCCCAGTACCTGGTAGCTGGCGATCCCAGCTATGCGGAACGCCAGGACGATGCCGTGTGCTGGGGCGCCCTGCTCGGCATCCCGGGGATCGTCCTCGGGCTGGTCCTCGCCCTCTGGTGACCTGCGCCCGCCGCGGGTCCTGTTCCCGCCTCCTCACCGCTCACCATGGAGCTCGCCTCATGCCCCTCCCCCTCGCCATGCAGGGGGGCCCGGAGCCAGCCTTCTGGGCCGCCCTCGGCCTCGCCTCGCTGTCCCTCCTCTGCTTCCTCCTCGGCCTGCACGCCAAGAAGAATCGCGTCTTCACCCGCTGGGACGGCGCCTTCGCCGCCCTCCCCCCCTCACCGTTCTTCCCCCCGCGGCAGCCGGCACCACACGTAGGGGTGCAGCCCATTGCACACCGCCGGCTCTCTTGGGAGTTCATTGTTCCCGCCTTTTGGAAACCGATGGCATGCGCTGTGCAGCTGCACACGCACCACCGCACCACTGGGCAGCCGCAATCCTCGCGCATCTGCCTTGTTGCTTCTCCCAGGATCCCCGAGGTTTCACCGCCCCTACCCTCCTGGGTGTCCCCCACCCGCTCACCCCTGCCAACCAATGCTCCTGTCCCTCTGCAGTCTCGTCCTCCTGGCCTCCGCCCTCGTCAGCCTGGAGGCCGCCATCCTTCCCTCCCACAACCTGCTGCCTGCCGTCCCGTGGCCGGCGATCCGGTGGTGGTCGTCCCTGGCCTTCGCCCTCTCCGCGGTGCTGGTCTGGGCGGGGTCCTTCATGATCCTCGTCGCCCCGCCGTTCGCCATCCATGAACTGCTGAGTGGGGGGCTGGCCGTTGGCCTGTTCATCGGCCTGCTCGTCCTCATGGGCCCGGGATTGGCGGCGGCACTCGCCAGCGGCGCCCATGCCTTCCCCTTCGCCAACCCCGCCGCGCCTGCCAGGGTCCAGCTGGCGGCTGCTGCCCTCCTGAACGGCCTGCCCGTGCTGGCCGTCCTCCACCTCCTCGCCCGGATCTTCTAACCCCCGGTTCCCCATGAAGCGTGCCCGCATCATCCTCGCCCTGCTCGTCTTCGCCGGTTCCTTCGGCTACTGGGTCGCCTCCCGGGTCGCCCTCGTCCGCGACATCGACGCTGTCACTGCCCGCGCCCAGCTGGCAGCGGACCGGGACGACATGCTCGCCTACCTCACCCAGCTCGAGGAGAACCTCGTCCGTCACGGCGTGACCCACGGCCATTGGGCCGCCCTTCCCTGGAGGCGCACCATGGAGAACGACGCCGCCCTGCACTTGCAATCCGTCCAGCGGATGCGAGGACGGCTCATTGCCATCGAGCACGTCCCGCCCACCGACGCCGCCTACCAGGTGGCCCTTGACGACCTCCGGGGGACCCTGCGGGAACTCCCGCGCATCGCCACTCCCTGGCACGTCACCCATGCCTGGGTGTACCTGGTTCTGGCCGCCATTGGCGCGATCGTGGTGGTCTTGACGCTCCTCGGTGTGCGCTTTCCGCTGGCGGCGGGGACCAGATTGGTCGAGGCCCTCATCGTCTTCACCATACTCAGCATCTTGGCGGCATTGATCTTCATCTGACCTGCGCCCACACGGAGACCGCTTCCCGTGCCCGCTGTTCCTTCGCGTCCTCAACGGCAGCGGGGACCAGATTGATCGAGGCCCGCGAGCTGGAGCGCCTCCGGAATCCGAAGTGATTCCGGGCCGCACCGACCGGGAAACCGGCCGGTGCGCGCGTGTATCACCTTAGCGGGAGATTTGAGGGGTTCTGCCGCATCCGCGGGAGATGAACAGAAATGGCGCATTCGGGTGAAATGAGTTGGCTGATTTCCTGCAGGCGGAAATCGGCGGCGGACCTGTCCGCCAAAGCGGCTAGCCCCCGGCTCACGCACGTTCGGGACCTATCCGCTGCAATCCGGGGATACCGTCGAAGTCCGTATCCGTGCTGATGATTGCCGGCAGGTCTGCGGTGAGGGCAGTGGCTGCATGCAAGGCATCCCGCGGCCCGAGGTCCATCTGTTCTCTCAGTTCTTGCGCCTTCCATGCGATGCGGGTCGTGAGGTCCAGAAAGCGCAGGTGGGGAAATCCCAGCAGCTTCCGGCCCTCCGCCCGGGCAACGTCTTTCCCCAACGTCTTCTGGACGACCCGGACCACTTCATCCCAGGTGAGGAGGCTCGTCGCCGCGCTCATCTCGCCCGTGGCAACGCGAACAAGAACGGAACGTGCCGCTGCAGACCGTTTGTCCTGATAGAGCAGCGGGAGGAGAAAAATGTTCGCGTCAAGGTACTTCATATTCCTCCTCAATGAGCCGCTTGATGTTCACCGACGCCTTCAGTTTTTTCCCCGTGTTGCAGAAATCCTCCACGAACGCTTCCCCCTCTTGGGGCGCCCGGAGCACGACTTCGTTTCCCCGCACCTCAAAGAGCACTTCCCCGCCCTGTTGCAAACCCAAATGGGTCCTGATATCCTTCGGGATAACAACCTGGCCTTTTTTTCCCAATTCCCGTTTGACTTGCATGCCTCCTTTTTGTCGTTCCTTCTATTAATACTTTCTCCTACCTAAGGTATGACTCTCCCTCCCTATTTATAATCCCCCTCCCCAAATCCACCCATGGCCTTCCTCGACGACTACTTCCTGAACCCCATCCTCCAGAACGGCTTCTTCAACCCGGTGAACACCCTGGTCTATGCCCTTGTCCTGGTGGCTGCCGTCTACGGCGTCTTCCGCCTGCTCACCCGCATGAAAATCCCCGTCGACCGGCGCTTCTTCCTCGCGGTCCTGCCCTTCATCTTCTGGGGCTCCTCGACCCGGGTCCTGCACGACGCCGCGTTCGCCGGGAGGCTGCCTCCCGGGCTCCAGGAGTTCTACTCCGCTCCCTGGTTCCCCACGCCTGGTTCCTATTTCATCACCTTCGCGCTGGCGCTGGCGGTCCTGGCCGTCTCCCTCGGCATCCAGCGAGGCACGCGCAGGCCATACTGGCAGCCCATGCTCGCCATCGGCCTGGTCCTGGACCTGGTGAACGTCGCCTTCATTCCCTGGGTCTCGCTTGCCCCCCTCCTCCTGGTTGGCGGGCTCGCCCTCTTCTGGGTCGCCCTCATCCACGGCTTCACCCGGCTGTTCAAGCATCCTTTCTTCCAGAAGCGGCACGTCCATCTCCAGAAGGCCCTCTCCCCCGCCAACCAGGCCATTCTTGCAGCACATCTGCTGGACGCAGCCGCCACGTACATCTCCCTCACCTTCTACGGCTACGTCGAGCAGCACGTGGTTCCCAACCTCCTGATCCCCCTCTTCGGGCCCGCAGCCATGTTCCCCCTGAAGATCCTGGTGGTCATCCCGGTCCTCTGGGCCATCGACACCTATGCCGAAGACCCCCGGTTCCGGAACTTCCTCAAGCTGGTGGTCCTGATCCTGGGGCTTGCTCCCGGCCTGCGGGACCTGCTCAGGCTCATGGCGGGGGTGTAATCCCCGGGATTGCCGAGGATCCATCAATATCTCACCACTCTGCCCATTCCGAACATGCCCTGGCGCAAGCCGAGCAGAAAGGGGGCCTTTATTAATCGGCATGTGTTTAGCTCGTCTAACCGTTAGCAGTTGGACACCCACTTTTGGCAATTCTTCCGCTCTGCGAATCAGTCGCATTGAAAATCGGCATGCTTAGACCACATGGCCTTTTTGACATGCTTTGGCTTACGTCCGGGGAAATCGATACATAGCGGGCATATTGAGGGCACCCAAACACGTACTTTAATCGGTTTGATAATACTCTTCCATGGCCGCCTCGTCCGCAGTCCTCACCGAACTGAAGGGCATTCGGAAGGACATCTCCTACATCAAGAAGCACATCGTCCATGCAGATCTTCTCCTCACCGACGATGACGTGCAAGCCCTCCGGGAAGCTGATCGGGACTGGAAAGAGGGGAAGACGAAGAGGTTGGTTTAAAAAGCATGCAGCACGCATTCCTCCCGGCTGCAGCCGGAGGATGCATTGCCACCCTGCGCATATTCCCCGACGGCAATGCCCTGCCGGCAGGAGCACTGGACGTTCAACCCAACCACCCACCCAAAGGCGCTATTCCCGGCGGGGCCCGGGGGATGAGCGCGAACCAACGAATCAATTTAATCATCTTCGAGTGACAACAAGAGAAACCTTTATATAGCTTTCCGTGCTATACAATAGCCGGTACATGTGGAAAATGACCACCGGAGGACACAGGACGACAGCCCCCTCCCGGCTGCCGTCCGTCCATCTCCACACCTCTCAAGACAGAACGGATCCCCGATTCGTTCCGCCCCACGGCCACCGGCTCCCTTTCCCAAGGATTGCAGGGCCGCAGCTCGGTGCGCGCCCCGGCCCGTGCGGACTTTCCTCGCGTCCTTCCCCGCGAAGGCGCGACTTCCCTCCCACCAGGCAGTCTTGCGCGCCGCGCCGGCTGCCCCCACCCGTTCCCTTCCATGAAGATCTTCCTCATCCTGCCTCCCAAAAAGCCCCCTGAATCAGTCCCGATCACCCTTCTCTCCCGCTACCGGGACGGCCAAGTGGAGATCCGGCCGCTCCACGGTTCCATCACCTGGGGACAGCTCTCCGACCTGCAACAGTTCACCAGCGAAAATCTCCCCGACACCGCCAGGCAGTATTGTAGAATCCCGGCCATTCTCCTCCACGAAGTTTGGGTCCTCGTCCTCAGCCTTTCCTGGTGCGCCAAAGGGAGCCTCCCCTACTTGACCTGGCGGGAGCTGGAGCTGAAGAGTGAAATCATCCCCCTCTACTCGAACTGGGTGCTCCATGGGCCCGTCAGTGTGGACGGCAACCCGGCCCGGTTCTCCCTCCTCTGTCCGGACACAGGCACCGTCATCGTCTTCTACCAGAGGGGCGACTCGGCGTGCCTGGATCCCGCAAAGGTGGATGGGCTTCACCTCCTGGAGGAGTCCTGAGCGGGACCTGCCCCCGCTGGCCAGGCGCGCCATCCGGTGTTCATACGCCAAGGCGCGGCCGCTCCCTCGCAGCCGGCGCCGCACATCAACGGGACCGGTTCCGCCAGGACCGGCCCTCCCACCTTCACCAGCAACCAACCCTCGCACGAGGGAGGAGACAACCAATGACCACGGAACAGCGAGCCTCATGGTCTGCAACCCACCCCCCGCCGCGTCCTCGGCCCACCCTGACCCAGGGGGGCGCCCTTCGCGCGCGCGATCTTCGGCTCCGCCTGGAGCTGCTCAGCGCCCTCCACGGCGGCACCATCGCCGCGAACTGCACCTGCGACGGCTGCGGGGAGGAGATCGACTTGCGGGAGGCCTTCGCAGCGAATGCGAGAGATGACCGAGGAGTCATTGCCTTTCCGCACTGCGAACGTGGCAGCGCCCGGATCTGGATCCATGCCGAAAGGGGCTTCCAAGCGCAGCTGGCCAAGGGAGGAATGCTGCTCACACGCGAAGCAGTCCTCCGGCAATTGCCCAGCTTCGGCTCCAGGGAAATGCCGCCCCATGTCGAGTGCTCGCTCCTGGCCCACTTCGGCAGCGCGTGGGCTGCCTGGCGGGAGGTTGCCCGGCGCTCCCCCTCGCTGGCCATCACCCCTACCAGGATGCCGCTCCCTTGGTGGAGGGAGAAGGCCACCCCCTTCCTGGGGCGCCTGCCCGATGCCGCCATCGGGAACTGCTGCGAGATGAGCGCGGACGCGGTGCGCGACCTGCGCCGCGGGCTTGGCATCCCCGCCCACACCGTCGTCTTGGGCCTGACTGAGCTGTGCGTACTGTGAACACGAGCAAGAAGCGTTCCCCGCGGGGCCCGCCCCGCTACCTTGGCGTAGTCCAGGGATCTGCCTTTGGGCCGCGGGGCCCCTATGGCATTGCCTTTGTGCAGGGGCTGGAAGGGAGCGTCACCTTCCCGCTCCGGGGGCGCCGCTGCCCCGAACCTTCCACCATCATCGTCGTGTGGGACCTCGAACGCCGCGCGAAGGGATGGTGTGCCAACCGCTGGCGGCGCGTCAGGCCGTCAGACAGCAATCAGCAATCGTGACCACCATGAAAATGATCGTGTCCATCTTGGCGGCACTCGCCGCCTTCGCCCCGGGGGGCTGCTCCTCCCTCCTGGGCCCGCGGGACGAGCCCGCACTGCAGGAGCAGGCCCCTCCCCCCACGGAGGAGGAGGCTTTCCAGATGCGGGTGGACCAGCAGGAACTGGACTCCCTCCGCGCCCGGGTGGCCGACCTCGAGCAGCGGCTCCAGACGTCCCTGGGAGAGGCCCTCACCCTCCGGAGCCAGCTGGCGGATGCCCGTCGGCAGGCGTCCCAGAACCAGGCGGATCTCGCCTCCCTGCGGGAGGGGAACGCCGCCCTGGAAACCCGCCTGTCCGCCGTGACAGGAGAACTCGCCCGGGCCAAGCGGCTCGGACTGGAAATCGGCCAAGCGGCCCTTGAGGCCATGGGGGTTGAACATGAATAGTACCACCACCCCCCAGCCGGCAAGCATTCAGCTTCTGGCGTCCCCGCCTGGAACCACTCCGCCTGGTGGAACCCCGCCCCCTGGTGGAACCCCTGCGCCCCCGTCTCCGGCAAGCATTCCGGCCCCGGCGACGACAGGCACTCCGTTCTTCCCCCGTGTCCCTGGGTGGTTCTGGGGCTTTCTGGCAGGTCTCGCCATCATGGGCCTGTTCTGCTGGGCGATCCACGAGTCGAAGCCCAGGTCCACCGCAATGGAGGCAATGGGCGGGAGGGCCATTCCTGCTCTCCAGCCTGCGCCGCCGGTGCAGGCGCCTGCTCCTTCGGCAGGGAGCAAGGACATTCCCGAATTCACGATCCTGGAGGACAAGCGGGAGTACTCTGTCACGAACGTTGAGCTGGTCGGCTTCGACCTGCTCGACGCCGGAGCTGTGGAAACCCTCCTCAAGCGGGTGGAGTTCGTCTGCGGGACCTACGGGATCACCAATCTCCGTGCACTGGCAGTTGGCCAGCCCGTGGATCCGAAGGTCCTGAAGGCCCTGGAGGCGGCCTTGGGCGTCTCCACCTTCGCCCGGGACGGCGGCGTCCTGGGAGTGGACTTCACTGCTGTCCGAAAGGACGGCGGGGAGCAGCACTGCTCGGTCCGCTTCTCCCGGTCCATCCAAGCCTTCGTCTACTACTTCCTCATGGAGAGGGATGGTAGGATGCGCTTCTTCATCGGGCGGGCGGTCCCGCCTGAAATCCCCTCGCGAGCCCCGCGGGCGGCCCAGACTTCCACCACCATCTGGTGGGAGGAGGGGGTGGCGTGCGGCTACCCCGCCAACTTCGTGCCGGTCGCCCGGGTCCAGGTGCCGGGGACGGTGCAGGCCCTCTCGGATGACAGGGTCCAGCTCATGGACAGCCCTGATATCCAGGAAATCCGGAAGCTCACGCAGGAGCTTGAAAGGGTGGGGGGCGATCCCCATTAATCGTTTCGGGGGAAGGCTGCACAGCCATCCCCCGTTCCTTCTGTCTCTTTAAAGGGGTATAACGAATAGGCGCTGTCGCAGCATAGGTTGATGGAGCAGCATGTGGTTCCAAGACCGCCTTGGGCAGGCATGGTTGCCCTCGCCCCTTGAGAGTCATCAACCGCTGGTGCGACAATGAAGACGAACACGACCTCCAGAAACCGTGTCGCGGATTCACGGCGTGTCTGGCAGGCAGCCATTCCCGGTCCCGGCGGTGAACGCTTCATTGATGCGCTGGTCTGCCTCTCCCGAGCTCGCCCCGCTGGTTTGACAGCTTCGGAACGTAGTGAAGGCGGCCTCGCACTGCGCGCTGCTTGCGCTTGCCGGGCAGCACACGCCGCCCTGCACGTCTTTCCTGCAAGTGTTTGGAGACGGTGGTACCCCGATCGCTCCCTTGCACTCGCTGTCATCCGCGCACTTTCCCCATCCGAGGTCGCAGACGGGCATTCCGGCAGTTGCACGAACCGAGGCGCAGTATCCCTCTTCCCCCGGCAGTGGAACTGCCCCGCCCACCGTGCACTGCTTGTTGCTGCACACCATCCCGCCCGGGCAGTCTTCCTTGTCGTCGCAGCAGATCTGCTGGCCGCCGAACTCCACCCGGTCCGGCGTGAAGCCCTTGCTCTCGGTGAACCGGTAGTCTGCGTGCGCGGTGATCTGGAAGGTCCGGCTGGGCGTGCTCCCCAGGGAGAGCGGCATGAGCGTGCAGTAGACGAGGTTGCTGCCCTTGAGCTCGGTCGGGGTCCAGATGAGGGCACCGGAATCTATTTTGGGGCCAATAAAGTCCTGTTCTTTCGGCGTACATGCCCGCACCACCAGCCCGTCGGGAAGATGCAGTTTAATCCGGGCGTCGCTCGCCTTCCCGTTCTTCTTGGCGCTGTCCAGGTGGAGCGCGACGTAGAGGGGGGTCCCCTCCCGGATGGGCTGCTCCAGGGTGTCCAAGTTCAACCGCACCGGGGCGTTGTTGAAGCTGGAAGGGATCTTGTTCTGGGTGAAGAACTGGTTGGTGGCCAGCAGCCGGTTCCACTCCCGCTGGGAGATGACCTCCACTTCCAGGGTGGAGTCTATTTCATAGTCGTAGGACACGGTCGCATCCAGCGGGATGAACTGCTCCCGGAGGTTGAACTGCTGGACCGCGGGGCAGAACGTCCCATCGCTCTGGAAGAAGAGCTGCCGGAGGTCCACCTTCTGGAGGACGTTGCGGGCGGCCGGGTCTGCGGTGGCCTTCGCAGGGTCCTTCTCGTCCATCCAGACCGAGCAGTTTTCCGTCGTGCAGCGGGCCCCCCCTCCGACCGACGATGCAGTGAAGCCGAGGCCCTGCAGCGTGACGATCTCGTCCCCTGCCCCCGTTCCCCCAATGCGGATCCTGCCTTCCCGCTCCTCCGGCGCTTTCGCCCCCAGGCGGAGGCTGACCTCCACGTTCCTGGCCTCGTAGTAGCCCTTGTTCTGGATCTTGATGAACGCCGTGTAGGGCTGGCCCACCACGATGGGCGACGTCCTGGTATCCGTGATCTCCACGCCAAATGCGCCGGCGAGACCGGAGTCTGGGTCCTTCGCGTACGAGCCGTTCAGGATGGACTGGGCGTAGCCGGTGGGGTTGGTGATGAGGAAGAACGCGTTCCCGAAGAGGTTCCCGATCCCCCCGAAGGCGGAGCCGATGGGAGTCACGACCTGGGAGAGCCCCTCATAGATGGTGGGGAACCACGGCCCCAGCAGGGCCGAGCCG
Source organism: Candidatus Aenigmatarchaeota archaeon (assembly GCA_016202725.1). Lineage (GTDB taxonomy): Archaea > Aenigmatarchaeota > Aenigmatarchaeia > QMZP01 > QMZP01 > JACQOD01. Next base: position 15,272 of record JACQOD010000003.1, read on the forward strand.
AATTCCTGGGTCCCCGGCCCCAGGGCGAAGATCAGGACCGCGACGCCGAGCATGAGGAAGCCGGTGTAGGGCCTGGTTTCCGCCGGGGAAAAGGCCCCCGCGATGAAGGTCACCAGCCAGAAGTAGAGGAAGAGGTCCCCCAGGACGCTGAGCTGGCCCAGCCCCCACGTGGGGAATCCCAGGAACGTCCCCTGCTCCGAGGTGGCCCAGCTGAGGGTCCCGGACCCGAAGAGGGCAATCAGCATGCAGAGGATGAAGATGACGCGGAGGGGTCCCTCCTGTATCACCTTCTGGCCCTGCACGTCCCCCTCGTTCTTGATGATCGGCGGGATGGCGAAGAACGCGAACCCGATGATCGCCAGCACGAAGGAGTCGAAGATGTTCGCCAGGATCATGAACGGGATGATGATCAGCCCCAGGATGAACCTGCCCAGGGATTCCACGTACTCGGACGGCTCGTCCTGCCGGAAGGAGATGCCCAGGCTATAGTAGCCGATGAAGGCCGCCAGGATGGCCGCCAGGTTGGCGAACGGGAAGGTGGAGTTCAGGAAGGCCAGGGACAGGAAGAGGATGGTGAGGACCTTGAACATGGTCCTTAGCCAGGCTGATCGCAAGTGGTGGCGGCCGCGATTTCCGCCCCACATGCCGTTCCACGCGTCGGGGATGTAGGCGAAGCTGGCTTCGAGCCGCCTGGCCTGGGGCAGGGGATTCCGGACCGAGGTGCCAGAGAAGCGGGCTCCATGCCCGTACGGCAGCATCTTGTTGACCCACTTCGGCGGCTTCACCTCGAACTCGGAAGGGGCGGGGATCACGTAGTAGAGGATCCAGGACAGGAAGGCGACCAGGAACAGGGTGGAGTTATAGGCGTTCGCGAGGACCACTCCCGCCCCCAGAAGCAGGAGTATGGGCAGGAACTGCAGGATGCTCCAGGTCGCGTAGACGTCCTTGAAGTGCTTCTCCTTCGGTTCCTTCTGCAGGGTGAAAGTAATCTCATTGATACGTGGATTGTGTGCCAGGATCCACTTGCTATGCCGGTCAGGTTTGTGGGATGTGGAATTGCACGTAGCATAGTATCGTTCATTCCGGCTGACTTGGACGATCCAGTCATACTCATCGTTCTTGGGAACCGTCGCTGGTTGAAGAGGCGCAGGCGGTCCTATCAGCGTCGCAACAGCAACACTAACCACTACATCGCTCGCATCTTCATCCGTTGGATTTTTTACAATGATGTGAAGATTAGTCATGGCTCCTCCTTGCCCTCCCCCCGCATGCGGTGGAGCCCCTCCTGGGGGTTGTCCCCCCGGGGGAGCCGCTCCCGGTCCCGCTGGCGGCGCTCCCGGTGGTTGTCCGGCCCCGGGAGGCTGTCCGCCTCCTTGTCCCGCCCCTCCTCCCACAGGCCCTCCTGGCTGTACAGGTCCGCCACCGGCGCCAGTGCCACCTCCGCCGCCACCCTGCCCAGCAGGTTGTGGGGTGTGCTGATGTCCTGCCGCGACCTGCCTCGCCTCTTGCACCTTCCAAAAACTATGGATTCTGTTCACTTGATCTGGATTGGCGTTGAGTTGCCTGAGGGTATTACTTGATTCGATAACGTCACCTGTTTTGAATTGTTTCCTGGCGCGTTTCAGTATTTCATCCCGGTTCGGAGGGCGTATGGTCCCCTGGATCGATCCACCGGTCTGCTTATTAAACCATTTCCTGAATAGCATTGACCGCGCCCCTCTGCTCGTACCTGTCTCCACAAGATGCTTTTCCGCCTCTTCATAGTCTCCCCGTTCAAACGCCTCTCTTGCCTTCTTTATCCACTCATTTGCATCCTTGGGGTTGTGAATCCATCTCCCTTTCGGGTCTTCCCGCCGGATTTTCTGCACAGGCTCTTGCGGAGGAGGATCTGCCTTCGTCGCGAGGGAGATTCCGTTCCTTTTGACGTCCCGAAGGAGATCCTGCAGCCTGCGCTGAATAGCATCTGCTGGCGGTTTGTTCCCCAGCGGCCGCATATACTCAAAATACATATTTTCGAGCGCTTTCGCAACCGCGGAATCATCCTTCCCCAACCGTGTCAGGAAGTCAAGGAAATCGTTTTCATTCCTAACTTTCTTGAGCAAATCCCGCCATTGCTTTGCCAAAACAATCCCTTATTATATCATGGGCGGGATCGTATAAATCCCTCCCAGGAACACCGCATTACGCGATTCCGATCCTGACCCGCTCGATGTCCCAGGTGCCGTCCCCGGTGAGGGTGATTCCTTCCCCCCGCGCGGCAGCCTATTGCAGGGGGTTGACTACCTTCAGGCCAGGGACGCGAGAAAAGTCTTTCTCATCCTCGGTGCAGATGGTGAAGACCCCCGCCTCCAGCATGGTTGCCGCGAGGAGAGCGTCCCAGAACGGGATTCTCCTTTCCGCGGAAAGGTTCGCGGCCTTCACCACGGTCTCCGCGGTGTAGGTGAGCTTTGTGATCGCCGGAGATTCTGCGAAGCCGCGCACGACCCGCGCGGCCTCTTCCGAGGGAAGCGGGATGCCAATCTTCGACGTGAGCACGGAAAAAAGTTCGGCGAGCACCTGGTTGGAAATGACCGCCTGTCCCGAAGCTATCAGGCGATCCACCTCGCGCTTGCAGGCTTCCCTCTTTCGCGCATCCTGGTTGTCTATGACATACACCAGGATGTTCGTGTCAATCAGGGTGCCGCTCATGCCACCTTGCCCGGTCCTTCTCCTTCAATCCCCCCAGGGGGAGACCCTTTTCCAGGAAGGATAGGGGATCCTCCTTTTCAACCCAGGAGTCCAAGGCCGCGGTAACCGCTTTGCCAAGGGACCCTTTTCCCGTTCCCATCGCCCGCGAGGCGGCCTTCCTGAACCGCTTCTCCACGTCATCCTTCACGGTCACGGTCATCGTCCCCATAATACATGTACTAATCTCTGTATTTAAATAGATCTACTTGTACATGCATCAGATCAGGCGATACCGATCCTGGCCCGACCGATGTCCCAGGTGCCGTCTCCCGCGGGGGTGATTACCTTCTCCCTGGGGCTGGGGAAGGGGTTTCCTGCCTGCAGGGCGGGGACCCCAAGGGCTGCCCGTTCACCCGGGCGTCCGGACTGGGGTCACATTCCAGAGGCCGTATATAAGCCGCGCCCGCCAAATCCTTAACCATGAAGGGGGACGTGGAGCCGTGGATGCGGCAGGCGGAAGCTGACCTGTCCGCCGCCGAGAAGAACCTTGCCATTGCCCAGGCCTACGTGGCGTCCTTGCTGGTGCAGCAGGCAGCGGAGAAGGCGCTCAAGGCTGTCCTGCTCGCCAAGGGGAACCCGCTGATCAAAACCCATGACCTACCCTTCCTTGCCGAGCGGTTGCAGGCCCCGCCTGCGGTGTTTTCATTGTGCAAGAAGCTCAGCCCGGTCTATCTGGAGACCCGTTATCCCCTCCCCTCAGGGAAATGGCGTGTCTTCACCCGCGCGGAAGCGGAGCAGGATGTGGAGATGGCCAAGGAGGTGCTCGCATGAGCGAGAAAGACCGTCTGATCCTGCAGTTGCGCCGCTTCCGGGCCGCCGCCTCGCGGGAGGTCCCCATCGAGCACATGTTCCTCTTTGGGAGCAGGGCCTGGGGCATCCCCCATCGCTATAGTGATATTGACCTGGTCCTGGTCTCTCGCGCCTTCCGCAGGCTGGGGTTCCGCTGGCGGGCCACGAAGATGTACGACTTCTGGACCCTCCACCTGCCCGTGGACTTCCTCTGCTACACCCCCGAGGAATTCAACCGCTTGCGGAGGCAGCGGACCATCGTCCGGGAGGCGGTGGAGCACGGGATCGAGATTGCCTGACCAGGGATTCGTGAGAATTCTCCCGGCGCATCATAGCCTGCGGCTGCTGGATTATACGCGTTTCAGAAGTGCTATGAATTCTTCTCTCGATATCTCCATGTCCCTGATGATTTTCCTCAAGAGGCCCTTGCCTATCGGCCTTCCCGCATGGAGGGGAACCGTAATGACCGTGCCGTTCCCATTCTTGAATTGGATATGGGAACCACTTTGGCGGATGTTCTGGTACCCTTCGAGTTGCAGAATCTTGATGACCGTTTGCGCCTCCACCGCGGGCAACCTCATGCAGAAACCTCAATCCTCTGCACTCCCATGAGCTCATGGGAATGGACGTCCGCTTTCTGGGTTTCCAGGCATAATTCGATAACTTCTTTTATGTTCTTGAGCACTTCTTCCAAGGTAGCTCCCTGCGTATAGCACCCCTTCAGGTCGGGAACCTCGGCCACATACACGCCGTCTTCATCCTTCTCGATGACTACGGTAAAGTTGTATTTTGCCATATGCCCACTCTCGAGTATTATGAAGCAGGGTATAAATTGCTACCGGCGCCCCTGGCAGTGAGCGAAACCTTCACGCCACCCCGATCCTGACCCGCCCGATGTCCCAGGCGCCCCCCCTGAGGGTGATTCCTTCCCCCCGCGCGGGCTGGGGAAGGGGACGTGGTTCTCCCCCACCTTCAGGTCAGGGACCGCCAGGGGCTGGCCGTTGACCCGAGTCCCAAGAGATCCAAGAGTTAAAGCCGCCGTACGTGTTTAGCTGCCAAACGCATGCTATCGGATTCCAACAATGCGGGAACAATGAAATCAGCATCAAGAGCACCTGCGGTGGGACATGAGCTAAACACATACGGTGGAAATGA
>JACQOD010000031.1 GCA_016202725.1 Candidatus Aenigmatarchaeota archaeon
AATTATTTAGTATGTGTTTAGCTCATTGCACACCGCAGGTTCTCTTGCTTCTGATTTCATTTTTCCCTTCTTGGAAACCGATAGCATGCGTTCGGCAGCTAAACACGTACGGTATATTAAAGACTTCCCCACAATCATATCATATAGCGACGGAGAGTTGGAGAGGCTTGTCGTCGTATACTCCAGGTTCAGAATGTACAGGCTGGCGGCAATCATAGAAAAACAGGTGGCAACGGGGAAGGGGCTACAAAGCCCCACCTACGTCCCCTGGAGACAGCGACTTGGAGGATGGAAGCATGGCGGATGAACTAAAAAGGCTTGGAACGGAAGCGCTCAGACTGAAGGCGGCCCTGCTTCATAGCAAGAACCTTGATATTCTGCTGTATCTTGCAAAATACAATCCTGAGGTCAGCACCAGGGATATTATTGACAAGTTCGGCAAGGAGTCTCTCGAAGGTCTTAAATCGTTGAAGGAATCTCGCTTGGTGGTTGAAGAGGACGGCAAGCTGATGCTCACCGAAGAAGGGATTTTCCAAGTGGAAGGTTTGCTTGCGCTTGCGGTCTGAGATTAGTAAAGCCGATCGAAAGAATCATGGTTCGCTATATCTCAATGAAAAGAGTATCAATCCAATAGCTTCACCCGAAAGGGCTTTACGCCCCGCGCCGCCAGGACCCTGCGGGGCCTTCGCCCGCGGCGCGGGTCCAGGCCGGAAGCGTGCCGGCACGTGTGCCGGGCAGACTGGCAACCCCTTGGGGGCGTGTGGGACTGGCTCGCGATACTGCCCGCTGCTGCAGGGGGGGGCAGTGTACGCAAGGGTGGGAACAGATTCCTGGCAGCTCACGGCCGGGCCCGGGCTTCGCGGGGAGGGCGCGCATCCTCGCCTACTTCACGCGCGGGAGGTAGTCGTGCTCCTGCCGCTGCCGGCGGTGCTTCGCGTGCCGGAGGTAGAAGAGCCCGCCCAGGACCACCATGAGGGCGGTCCAGGGGAGGAGGAAGCCCAGGGGGGCGCTGAGCCCGGTCACCACGCCCCCCAGGATCGCCGAGACGATGCTGGCCATCGGGGAGGTGGCCCCGTTGGGCATGAGCGCGTCGATGAAGATGAACACGCCCGCCGCGAGCAGGATGAGCTGGACCAGGATGCCGAGCGGGGAGAGGAGTCCGCCGATCGCCAGGCAGCCGGCGGCCCAGCCCTGCACGGCGGACTGCCAGCGGACGATGGGATAGCTTTCTTCAGCCATGGCCTCACCCGAAGGAGGTGTCCTTCCCCGGCAGGCGGGTCGCGCCCAGGTTGTAGTGCTCCTTGAGCAGGTTGCGGAAGTGGTAGATGTAGTTCCTGCAGTCGGAGATGTACCCCATGCGGAGCCGGTTGTAGAACAGGTAGGAGTAGGTGAGCCAGAAGGGCTTCAGGATGACCGCGGGGCCGGAGACCTCGGTGTCGAGGCGGCCCCACATGCGGAGCGTGAACTGGCCGGTATTGTCGGTCTTGGAGACCGCGCCCTGCACGCGCATGAAGAATTTGGCGTCCGAGCGGCCGCTCATGCTCTTCTTCACCCACCAGCTCGAGTAGAAGGTGATCGGGTCGCCGGCGATGTCCCAGTTCAGGCGGTCGTTCGAGGTCGAGGAGGTGGAGACGTGGAAGAAGGGCTTGATCTCCTCGGAGATGTGCTTGACCACGCCCCAGGGGTCCGGGCCGGAGTAGGTCATGAAGACCTCGGGCTCGGGCGCCAGGCACTCGTCCGCGATCTCGAGCGTGGCCATGCCCTATTCCTCCGCCGCGGCCGGCTCGGGCGGGGCATCTGCCCCCCGCAGCCGGTTGAAGTACTCCGCAAGCTTCTTCTGGTACAGGACCATCGCGTGCCGGCATTCCTCCGCGTACTCCTCGCGCTTCTTGTGGTAGAATGCCCGGTGCCAGAAGGTGCGCATCATCTCGTAGAAGAGGGACCGTTGCCAGACCGTGTCCTGGGGGTATTCGGACCGCAGGATGCCCTTCATGGAGAGGGTGAGGGAGCCGCCCTGGGCGTCCCCCTGGCCGCTGAGCTTGAAGGAGGTGTAGAGGTAGCTGAAGAGGTCCATGTCCTTGTGGAGCCACCAGGTGACCTTGAACTTCTCCCCCTTGGCGCTTTTCCCCCAGGAGTAGGTGGTTTCCTGGATGTCGGAATCCGTGACGTTGAAGACGGCCTTGATGAGTTCGAAGGCGACATTGTACATCTTGGGGACGTTCGGGCCGATCAGCTTCATCTCCACCGAGCCCGGATCCTCCTCGTAGCAGTTATCCTCCAATACCAGCTTGGAGCGGGCAAAAACCATACCGACCGGCAGATTAATATTGCCTTCTCCCCTATTTGAACGTATGTTCGGCCTATCCGGCCTGCTCGCGGGCATCCTCCTGCTCCTGGCGGGGATATTCCTGGTGTTCTTCTTCCCCGGAGTCACGGAGCACCAGCCGGAAGCGGACGCCTACACGGGCATCGTCCTGGGGATCATCTTCCTCATCGCGGGGGCCGTGCTGGTGTTCATCTGACGTGTTCTCAGGTGGAAAGCAGCATCCGCACGGATTCGCCACGGATGGGCTGCGCACTGGAATGCCCGCTGCATGGCATGCCTCATCCCTGCTGACCGTGCGTTGGACAGCTGGGGACTGCCCCCCGGGCGCGGGGGAATAAATAGCGCCGCGCCCAACTAGAAGCATGGCCGACCAGAAGGCCGCTTCCCCTCCGCGGGCCATGTACAATCCCGACAGCATGGTGTGCGACGATATCCGCAAGGAGATTGCCGGCCATCCGAACGCCCCCGCCCTCGGGTACGTCCTCTCGGCCGGGCCGTTCGAGATGGACAAGATCATCGACTTCACCGGTTTGCGGGGATCAGGCTCGAACATCTACTACTCCCTCATCTACCAGCTTCCCAAGTGGGGGTTCACCATCAAGAAGGTGGACGAGTACATCGAGGTCACGCCGGCCTGGGCCGAGTACTACAACCTCACGATCGCGCAGAAGCAGAAGCTGGAAGCCTCCATCAAGACCGGCCTTGCCTCCGCGGCCCAGTCTGTTGCGGACTATGAGCTGCTCAAGCACGACTTCCGCCGCTACCAGGAGGTGCTGGACTACTTCGCCGCGGCCGACAAGACCAAGGACGAGCACATGCTCCGCTCCCTGTTCGTGGACCGGGTGGACGCCTTTACGGGCGAAGGGTATTCCATGATCTCCATGGCCAAGCGCTGGCCCACCATCATCACCGACTTCATCCGGATGCCGCCCGGGGTGGACGACCCGAAGGAGATCAAGGAAAAGGTGGACGTCACCATGGCCGAGGCCACGGTCCTCCGGACCAAGAACCAGCTCTACCAGGAGTGGAAGGCCCTCTTCCTGCCCGAGCTCAAGGACCGGATCGCCCGGCTGAAGGTCCTGCTGGACTCCCGCCGGAAGTCGATCGACGAGTACCGCTTGTGGCTGAAGCCCTACATGGCCCGCTACAAGGCCATCCGGGAGCAGACCGAGCTCAAACCCGCGGCGTTCATGTCGGACGCCTTCCACACCCCCGGTTTCGGCCAGGCCCAGGCCCTGACTGGCGTCAAGCTGTGGTTCTGGAAGCCCTTCACCCCGCCCGAGAAGGGGAAGCCGGAATCCATCAAGGAGAGGGGCGCACGGCACGGGTTCCGCATCGATCCCTTTGACGGGTTCGTGCGCGAGAACATCCCCCGCATCCTGGAGCGGTACGGCCTCGCGGGCGAGTATGGCGGGGAGGACGGCCGCGTGAGCGAGAAGATGGAGAAGGCGGTGGAGAATATCCTGAAGGAAGCCACCCCCAAGGTCCCGAAGACCTACAACGCGGTGATGAACAAGGACGTGGTCTACTACACCTTCTTCACCGCGGACGTCATCCTCGCCCTGATCCGCACCCCGCCCCCCGAGGGGGTGGAGACCGACAACCTCATGTTCCACCCCATCAAGGCGCACGTCATCTCCCAGAACCTCCTGCTCCTCCATTTGATCGAGATCTGGGCGCGGGAGCGGATGTTCGAGCGGGAGATCAACGAGCTGATCGGCACCAGGGAGGCCGAGGAGAGCGCCCTGGAGGCGATCAACAAGCGCTTCGGCCCCGAGGTGGAGGAGCGCATGCGGCGCCTGGAGGGCGTGCGCCGGGCCTGGGAGAAAGGAGCGGCAGCCAAGGGCAGGGCCCAGAAGCCCCTCTCCTGGGTCTATGGGCGGTTCGTCCGGCCCGGGCCGTACGAGCGGGTCTTCAAGGAGCGCGGGTCCAAGATGTACGCCCGCGGGATCGGAGGGGACTGGTCTGCCGTGACAGGATTCCTCATGGACAAGATGCAGATGAAGTAGGCACCTTTTTGCGAAACCGGAGGATGCAGGGGCATCCTCGGCCGTAAAGCGCTTTGCTCTTTCCGGAAGCTGCACCAGCACCTTTTTGCGAAAAAAGCTGCACCAAAAAAACGGACGCCCCGGCCCCTGGGGACGGACCGCTCCCGGTCTCTGCAGATGGACCGCCTGCCGGCCCCCGCCGCAAGGCTTTTACTTCCGTGCGACCATAAAGGTATACATGTCCCTCAAGGTCGGCACCACCTCCGGGATCTACTACGCCGCGCGCGAGGCGGAGCTGCATTCCGCCATCCGTAAACTCGGCTATACGCTGACCCGGGGGGCCTCGGCCATGGAGCTCGCGGTGGACGTCGCCCACGAAGTGACCTTCACCCAGGGGCAGGAGATCCGCCACATGGCCAGGAAGCAGGGGGTCATCATCAACCTGCACGGGGATCTCTCGGTCCCCATGGAGATGCCTGAACGGGGAGAATGGCGGGACTCCCAGGACCGGATAAAGAAGTCCCTGCGGTCCGCCATCTTCGCGGGGGCGAAGTACATCGACTTCCACGCCTGCCTGAACATCTGGCTGGAGCTGATCACCTACGCCGGGCGGAAGCTCACCATGTCCTTCTGCGACCCGGACGGGCAGTTCATCTCGGAGATCCTCTACAAGAGCAAGCCCACGCGGGAGTGGTTCATCAAGTACAAGGGCGACCACTACCTTAACGACGTGCTTGATCGCGATGAAAACATCAGACTGTCCACCCGCATTCGCGTCGATAGCGAACGCTGGGAGAAGGAGGAGACGGAGCGCCGCATGCGGGCAGCCTTGGCCACCATATTGAACGAGCCGGTGCCGCGGGCGGCACGGAATACGCCTGATGGTATCATCATCCCCCATGTACGGGACTTGATTGATGAAATCGTGGATTCGGCCCTGATTCGCGGGGTGCCGTACCGGACCGAGAACCCGAAAGTGGAGGCCGTCATCAAGAAGACCCTCGATGAACTCGCGGTCGTCCGATCCGAGGAGAGCGCTCGGCTCCGGGACCGGACGGTTGACCAGTTCCTCCGGGAGAAACTGTCCGATCCCGACCTGAAGCGGCGCCGCTGGCACTCGGAGGAACTGCGGGCGATGGTCGGCATCGTGGACGGCTACCACATCATGACCCACTACATGTTCTACACCCAGGACCCCCTCTGGCTGGCGATGGCCGGGCAGTACAAGGACGTGCTCCAGCGCTACGGCTACGACACCAAGAATCCCGACTGGCTGGAGGAGACCTGGAAGAAGGCCGAATCCCTGAACGACCGGGACTACAAGGAGTTCTTCTACGCAGCAGCGTCGGCCAAGTACATCGAGGGCCACATGCGCGCAGCCTTGAACTGGCTGAACGGGGACTTCATCAAGAAGGAGTTGCCCCAGCTCACGAAGGATCCCAAGGAGCGGGCCGAGCTGACGGCCGTGGCCAGGAGCCTCATCATCGGGCTGGAGAATCCAGATGCAAGGGAGCCCTCCCACGCTGGCTTGTATTTCCTCTACCGGCCCAAGCAGATCTATGCGGCCGTGAAGACCATCCGGAGGGTCCTCAAGACCGACAAGGTCATGATGATCGCGGATTTCGAGCACCTGGCCACCCAGGGGATCGACGCCATCCTCGAGGCCCGGGACTTCATCGCCAAGACCCCGGACTTCGGCGCCCTCACCATCTCCTGCCACTCCAACCACCCCAACCCCCTGCACGCCCACTACCCCCTGGAGCTGGGGGACGTGGTGCTCTACGAGCTCCTGTATCACCTGCGGGTCACGGGCTTCGGGCGGGACCGGGAGGCCTACATGATCTTCGAACGGGGAGGAGGGCAGGACCCCTTCGTCCACTCGGTGGATTCGCTCCGGCTCATGGCCGAGTTCCTCCTGAAGGACCCGCCGGTCCCGGTGGACGACCTCCCCCTCGAGTTCTTCGGGATGAAGGGCCTCACGGGAGGGGACATCCAGCGGCAGATGCAGATCGTCCGGGACAAGGCCTTCGAGCCCATGAAGGACCTCCTGACCATTCCGGAGGAGGACTTCACCCTGCTGTCCCAGACGGCCATCCGCGGGGGGAAGAGGCCGGAGGTCTGGAAGCGGGGAGAGTTCCGCTAACGTGCCAGGCCAATATATTCGGCACACGTGGCGAATCCAGGAGCGATAGCTACGAGGGCGAGGCGTCGTGCGGGCGCATGGAAGGTAGTGACGATTATTTTCGCCTCTGAC
>JACQOD010000009.1 GCA_016202725.1 Candidatus Aenigmatarchaeota archaeon
TAATGAGAGAGATCTTTCGTCGAACCTGCCCAACAATGAAGCTCGTGATAAAATAGACCGCTATAAAGAAATACAACGACAGGAGCAAAAGAAGTCCGATTTGTGTGTTGCCAGCTTCTGGATTTGTGGAGCCAAAGATGAGTGTTATCAAACCAACAACGATGCTAATTGAAATTCCGAGGACGTCGATCTTAGAGCGCGGGGGTTTCTCATCCATACTGCTCAATAGCTTCCTTCCGCCTTGGCGCGCTCGATGTGCCGCTCGGCCTCCAGGGCAGCCATGCACCCCGCTCCTGCCGAGATGACAGCCTGCCGGTAGTGCGGGTCCATCGCGTCCCCCGCGGCGAACACTCCCGGGAGGGAGGTTGTTACCCCCTGGACCTGGATATACCCTTGCGGGTCAAGCTGCACGCCAGAGCCCGCAAGCCAGCGAGTGTTGGGGTCGTGCCCGATGGCGAGGAAGAACCCCCCGCAGGGGATGGCGCGCTCCTTCCCTGAGGCATCCCGCACGCGGACGCCTTGCACGAATTTGTCACCCAGGACCTCCAGCACCTGGGCGCTCCACACCACCTCGATCTTGTCCTTCATCCCCAGGACGCGGTCCTGCATGATCTTGCTCGCCTTGAATGCATCCCTGCGATGGACGATGATCACCTTGGTGGCGAACTTCGTGAGCGTGAGCGACTCCTCCATGGCGGAGTCCCCCCCGCCCGCCACGACCACGACCTTGCCCTTGAAAAACGGGGCGTCGCAAGGCGCGCATGTAGAGACGCCTTTCCCCCAGAACTCCTTCTCCCCGGGAATCCCCAGGGTCCTCGCCTTGGCCCCCGTGGCCAAGATCACGGTCCGGGCGCGGTAGGCTGTCCCGCCAGCAGCGACTTCATAGGCGCCTTTCTTCCCCTGCAGGCTTTCGGCGTCCTCCCCGACATACTCCGCCCCGAAGCGCTCGGCCTGCTCCTTGCATTTCTGGATAAGCTCAGGTCCCTGGATGCCTTCAGGGAAGCCGGGGTAGTTCTCCACCAGGGTCGTGGAGGAGAGCTGGTCCATGCCCGTGCCTGCCAGGATCAGGGGCCGCATCTTTGCCCGGGCCGTGTACAGGGCGGCAGTATGCGCGGCGATGCCCCCGCCGACAATCAGGACGTCCCGCACCGGTGCGGGCTTCGCGCGAGCCATATACCATCATGGGGACGGGGATATAAATCCGGATTCTTTGGGCGCCGAGGAGGAGCGTGCGTGCCTTGAGCCCCGTTCTTCGATGCCCATAGACAGTTGGCATGTGGGCGCCCCCGGTCCCCGGTCGGTGGAATGCTGCATTTAAATCCTGCTTTTAACGCTGAAACGGTGGCAGGGATATGCGGGCGATCGCGGCAATGCTCTGTATGGCGGTGGTCCTTTCCCTCGCGCCGCTCGCAGCAGCGGCGAACGGCTGCGGGAGGCCGGGAGACGTGGAATGCGGCTCCAGCCCGGTCAATAACTGCGATGTCACGAGGAACACTTCATTCACGCCAGGGATCTACAGCCTCCCCGGCGGCATAGACATGTGTGCAAGCTACGTGCGTCTGCAGTGCAACGGGGCGGAACTGCGGGGAGCCGGAAGCGGTAGTGGGATCGGCATCAACTCCAGCACCCGGAACGTCACCATCGAGGGCTGCACCGTCTCCTTGTACAACAACGGCATCTACGTGGGGGGAAACTACAACACCGTTGCGAACAGCACCTCCAAGGACAACAAGGCGGACGGGATCTATCTGGTCGATTACAATGTCGCGAGGAACAATACCCTGCGTGCCAACGGGGGAGCTGGCATCGCCATTTATTTCGACAACGGGAACATCCTGGACTCCAACGTGGCGGAGGGGAACGCCATGGGTATCTACATCCACTGGGCAGGCGGCAATACGCTCAGGAACAATGCGATGTCGGGGAACACGCATAACCTCGTGCTCGCGGACAGCCAGCTTGGCAACTCCATAGACACGTCCAACACGGTCAACGGCAGGCCGGTCTACGTGCTCCAGAACATCCGGAACCAGGTGTTCGACCGCTCCGCCAATCCGGGGATCCTCATCTGCAGCGACTGCGACAACATCACAGTGCGCGACCTTTCGTTCACGGGGAACGACCCCGGCCTGTACCTCTCCTACGTGAGAAACTCCCTCATCGTCAACGTCACGGCCTCCTCCAACTGGGCCGATGGCATCGTGCTCACCGGCGGCTCAGCAAACAATACGGTGATGGGCAGCGCGGCGTCCATGAACCGGTTCGCCGGCATCGCGGTGTATTATTCGTCCGTCAACAATACCATCGAGGGCAACGAGGTGGTGGGCAACACGGGCGGCATCAACGTCTACAAGGCCCAGCGGAACAGGGTCATCAACAACACCGTCCGCGGAGATAAGGGGTTTTATGGGGCGATCGTGCTGAGCGAATCCAGCCTGAGCATGGCCGTCAACAACACCGTGACCGGTTCATCCTATAATGGAATGTCCATCAGCGATTCCGCCTCCGCCACCGTGTCCGGAAACAACGTGAGCCTCAACGGCGGCCATGGCATCGTCCTTGGCGGATTCGGCGCAGACCAGAACAGCATCAACCACAACACCGTCAGCGCGAACGGCAAACACGGGATATACATAGCCTTTTCCTTCATGGAGGCCAACACGCTGCTCACCAACACGATCTGCGGGAACAACCGCGCCGGTTCGTACGTCGACCTGTACAACCAAGGCCAGACCAACGGCGGCAACAACACGTGCCAGACCTCCGTGGGATGGAGCGAGGCCGGGGAACCGGGCTGCACGTACCTCTGCGCGTACCCCGGCCTGACGGTGGTCACCCGCGGTCTCCCTGCGGGGCTATTGGGAGAATTCTCACGCGTGCAGCTGGAGGCCCGCGGGGGCGTTCCTCCCTATCGCTGGTCTCTCGCGGGCGGGAGCCTGCCTGGCGGGGTAGTACTCCATCCGGATGGCGTCCTGAACGGGACTCCCACCGAATCGGGGAACTTCTCCTTTGCCGCCAAGGTCGAGGACGCGAACGCCTCCCAGGCAAGCAAGCCGCTCGTGCTCACGATCTGGCTCTCCTACCCCCAGCCCCTCCTGCACGTGGAGAAGTGGGGACCGACACCGGTTCCCGGGAGAACGCTCACCTACTACATCCTCGCCGAGAACCGGGGAAGCGAGCCGGCCTTGAGCCACATGGTCTTTGAGTCGCTCGAACCATGGTTCAGCTTCGTCTCCGCGGACCCCTCCCCCACCAACCTCACGGAGGGGGGCATTTTCTGGGAGCTTTCCCCGCTCCAGCCCGGGGGATCGCTCCTGCTGTCGTACACTGTCCAGTTGAACATCACCACGCCCAACGGCGCCACGGTCCGGGGGCCAGCCTGCCCGTATCCGTGGTTTCCCGTCCCCCCCAACACCCCTATCCCCCCGCCTCCTTCCCAGGTCGTCCTCCCGCTCAGCCAGTGCATCACGGAGCTGAGCGATTGCCTCCTGAAGATCCCCTTCACGTGCCTGCAGGCCTGCGTGAGCAGCCCGGAAGAATGCGCCCAATGCTACTCCAAGGAGGCCCTCGTCTGCTGGCTCGAGTACGAGGAGTGCCTGAACGGCATCACCAGCCCCCAAATCCCGCTCCCCGAGCTGAGCTGCGATATTGACGAGGAGCCGGTGCGGACGCCCATCGACCCCAACGAGAAGGAGTCCATGCAGGGGAGGTTCATCCGGCCCGGCCAGACCCTGACCTACCTCATCCATTTTGAGAACGTGGGAACCGTCGAGGCGCGGGACGTCTTCATCACCGACCAGCTCGATTCGCGGGCATTCAACACCTCCACTGTCCGGATCCTCAGCGGGAACGGGACCTTCAACCCGCAGACCGGCGTGCTCCGCTGGACCCTGGTGAACATCAGCCTCCCCCCGAACGGCACCGGAACGGTCCTCTTTTCCGTCAAGCCGGTCTCGGGCCTCCCTTCCGGCAGCAACCTGAGCAATAACGCCTCCATCCAGTTCGAGGCGTTCCCGCCGGTCGTCACCAACAGCACCCTGCACACCATTGACGACGTGCCCCCCTCCTGCGCGGTGGACCCCCTCCCCAACGTCACGTACGCGGAGAACTTCACGCTGTCGTGGGGAGGGACCGACCCGCTGGGCGAGATCGCCCTCTACGACATCTTCGTCGCCGAGGAGGGGTCGGGGTTCCGCCAGATTATTGCGGGCAACTTCAGCCTGAACGCCACCTCGGGCACCTTTACCGGGACGCAGGGGAGGACCTATGCCTTCATCTGCATCGCGCAGGATACCGCCGGGAATGTGGAGCTGCAACCCCCTGTCCCGGAGGCCCGGATACGCGTGAACGGCCCCCCCGCCATCCTGTCCGCCCCGCCTCTGTTTTCCAGGCAGGGCGCGTGGTATGCGTACAACATTTTGGCAGTGGATGGGGAGAACGACACGCTCACGTACTCCCTCCCCACCTCCCCCAGCGGCATGCTCATCAATGCGAGCACCGGAGCCATCCTATGGCGCGTGAACGTGTCCTTCCCTCCGCCCCCCTCGTTCAATATCTCCCTTCCCGGAGGGGGATCGGGGGTCGTGACGCAACACCCCGTCGTCCAGGTTCCTGTGGAGGCCCAGGCCACGGACAGCGCGGGTCTTTTCGCTGTCCAGGCCTGGAACATCACCATAGGGCAGTCCGGACGGCTCGTCCCGTCCTGACGCGCCTGCATCACGGGCGATGCGGAAAGGCTGGATGCACGAAGGGCAACCTCGCGGGATGAGACGGCCCCCGCCCGCGCTGCGTACTCCCCTGGAAGAAGCGAGCAGGCCGGTCGCCAGGATGATGCGGCGGTCGCCCCTGCCCCCGGGAGCGTCTTCGGCCTGGCTGGTTTCGGTTTCCATGGGATCCCGAGAGAGCGAAGCCTTCCTCCCCGGGTTGTGGCGCATTTAAAAGCATGGTACGTGTTTAGGTACCCTCAATATGCCCGCTATGTATCGATTTCCCCGGCTGTGCGCCAACGCATGTCAAAA
>JACQOD010000028.1 GCA_016202725.1 Candidatus Aenigmatarchaeota archaeon
GATCACGCTCAACATGGGCGCGGGCGACTCTGCCCCCAAGCTGGAGGCCTCCACCAAGGCCATGGCCGCCATCGTGCAGGGCAGGGTAGTGCAGACGGCCACGCGCAGGCGGACCACCTTCAATGTCCCCAAGAACCGCAAGATCGGCGTGAAGGTCACCCTCCGCGGGGAGCGGGCCGCCTCGCTCCTGAAAAGGCTGGTCGCCGCCAATGAGGGCAAGATCAAGGCCCGCGCGTTCGACCGGCAGGGCAACTTCTCGTTCGGCGTGAAGGAGTATATCCACATCCCCGGCGTCTCTTACAACCCCGAGGTGGGGATCCTGGGCCTGGACGTCTGCGTCACCCTGGAAAAACCAGGCTTCAGGGTGCGGAAGCGCCGCATCCGGCAGCGGCCCGTGGGCAGGAGGCAGCTCATCTCCCCGGCAGAGGCGAAGGCCTGGGCCAAGGCCTTCGGGTTCACGGTCCAGGAGGCGGACGAATGAGCTATATAAGGAACCTCCACCAGATTGAAGGGAAGCCCAACAAGCTCTCCCGCTACCTGCGGTTCAACACCGCCAAGAAGCGGAAGTTCGGCAGGAGCACCCACCCCTGCAGGCGCTGCGGAAAAACCAGGGGCATCGTGAGGACCTACGGCCTCCTCTACTGCAGGCAGTGCTTCCGCGAGGAGGCGGAGCGGCTGGGGTTCCGGAAGTACAGCTGATCACATGAAGCATGACACCATTGCGGACGTGTTCTCCGCGCTCAAGAACCGGGAGGCCATGGGCAGGCGGACCGCCCTTGTCCCTGCAAGCTCCCTGGGGGCGGCCATCCTGGGCATCATGAAGGAGAAAGGATATGTCGGGGACTTCCAGCTCACGAACCGGCAGAAGCACTACGAGGTCGGCCTCGCGGGCAAGATCAACGACTGCAACGCCGTGCGCCCCCGCTTTGCGGTGAAACGGGACGAGTTCATCAAGTGGGAAAAGCGCTTCCTCCCCGCGAACGACGTGGGCATCCTCATCCTTTCCACGTCCCGCGGGGTCATGGACCACCAGCGGGCCAAGCAGGAGGGACTGGGCGGGCAACTGCTCGGCTTCGTCTACTGACATGGACACGACCACCACGATCAAGGACGCCCTGAAGGCCGGGACCCTGGTCATCGGGACCAAGGCGACCGGCAGGGGGCTGAAGCGCGGCAGCCTGAAAGCGGTGATCATCTGCGGGAACGCCCCCGCCGGCGTGAGGGCGGACCTCGCGCGCTACGCGCAGCTGGGGCAGGTGCCCCTCGCAACGTTCGAGGGCGACGAGATCGCCCTGGGGGAGATCTGCGGGAAGCCGTTCGCCATCCTGGCGGTAGGGGTCCGGAGGGCATAGCGCATGGATGTGAAGCTCTCCACGGAAAACATCCGGGCCATCGTCCTGTTCGAGAAGGTCACGCACGTCTCGCCCAAGGACTGCCTCATCGCGGAGCATGCCCTGTATTTCCTCGTGGAGAAGAGCGAGATGGGGATGGCCATCGGCAAGGATGGGGTCAACATCAAGCAGCTCCGCCGCATCGCGGGGAAGCACATCAAGATCTTCGCCTACGCCGACACGGCCGAGGAGTTCCTCAAGAACGTGATCCCCACCCTGAAGTCCCTGGACGTCCAGGACGGCGTGGTCTCGGTGACGGTCCCCCAGCAGGACAAGCTGACCGTCATTGGCAAGGCGGGGGAGAACATCAACGCGATCCGCGCCATCCTGAAGCGGCACTTCGGCGTGGAAACCTTTAAGCTGCGGTAAGGTGAATGAGGGGATATGGCAAGCGAGCTCAGGATCAAGGTCCTTAAGAAAGGGAAGGAGAAGATGGAGTTCCTCCTCGAGGGGGCGTCGGTCCCCTTCGCCAATGCCTTGAGGCGCATCATGCTGAGCGAGATCCCGGTCCTGGCGATCGACTGGCTGGAGGTCCACCAGAACTCCTCGGCCCTGTTCGACGAGATGATCGCCCAGCGGCTGGGCCTCATCCCCCTGGTGTTCGATCCGGAGAAGTTCAATCTCCAGGATGCCTGCGTGTGCGAAGGCAAGGGCTGCCCCTCCTGCCAGGCGGTCTTCGCGCTCGAGCGGACCGGGCCGGGGATGGTCACCTCGGGCGACCTGAAGCCGGCCAACAAGAGCGTGAAGCCCACAGAAGCTGGCTTTCCCGTCGCGGAGCTGCTGGCAGGCCAGCGCATCAAGCTCGAGGCCGTCGCCAGGCTGGGCACGGCCCAGGAGCACGCCAAATTCCAGGCCGCCAATGCAGTGTACGGCAACGTGCCCGCCTTCACGGACGAAGAGGAGACCAAGGTCAACACGAACCCCGAGAAGTTCCACTTCACGGTCGAGACTGTTTCTGGCTTGGCCCCCGAATATATCGTGGCCAAGGCAGCGGAGATCCTCGAGGAGAAGGCGGAAACCTTTAAAAGCGAGGTTGCTAAGCTGTGAGCTATGGGCCAATTCGGTGCACGTTCCCTGATCCGCAAACGGAAGCGCTTCCGCTGGAGCTCCCGCGCGCGCAAGCGCAAGCTCCTCCAGCTCTGGCGAAAAGACCCGCTCGAAGGCGCGCCCATGGGCAAGGGCCTGGTCCTGAAGAAGAAGGGCGTCGAGCAGAAGCAGCCCCACTCCGGGATCATCAAGTGCCTGCGCGTGCAGCTGACCAAGAACGGGATCCCGGTCACGGCCTTTGTCCCGGGGGACGGCGCGATCAAGTTCATTGACGAGCACGACGAGGTCACCCTGGTGGGCCTGGGCGCCTCCCAAGGGGGGGCGGTCGGGTCGATGCACGGCATCAAGTACCAGGTGGTCAAGGTGAACGGCGTTTCCCTGAACGAGATCCTGAAGGGCAAGAAGGAGAAGCCCAAGGGCGCGTGATCCCCATGGCCGATACCAAGCTGCAGAAGCCTCCTGGCGGGGATGCTGCCAGGGAAAGGCCGGTCCTCCCGGCCGCGGCCACCGCCGCCGCGGGGCCGGTGAAAGAGATTGCTCCGCCGGTGAAAGAGAAGGCTGCGCCGGTGAAAGAGATTGCTCCGCCGGTGAAAGAGAAGGCTCCGCCGGTGAAAGAGATTGCTCCGCCGGTGAAAGAGAAGGCTGCGCGGCCCGCTGCTGTCCAGGCCCCCGAGGGAGCAACTGAAGCTCCGGCCCTTCCTGCCCACCTTGCGGGCGTCAAGCTGTTCAACCGCTGGTCCTTTGAAGGCGTGAGCGTCCAGGACAAGGGCCTCCAGCGCTACCTCAATATCGCGCCCATCATGGTCCCCACTTCCAGGGGGAGGTTCGGGCACACGCAGATCCACAAGGACCGCATGTCCATCGTGGAGCGGTTCGTGACCAAGCTCATGGTGCCCGGCCACCGGGGCAAGAAGCACAAGATCTCCTCGGGGAGGTGCCCTGCCGCAAATCATGCCATCATGCTGGCGCTTGAGAAGGCCCTCATCCTGATTGAAAAGAAGACCGGGAAGAACCCCATCCAGGTCCTGGTCCAGGCCGTGGAGAACGCCGCCCTCTACGACGAGATCGCCTCCTACCGCCTGGGAGGCATCATCGCGCGCCAGTCTGTTACCTTGTCGCCCGCGCGCCGGCTGGACATCGCCCTCCGCCACCTCAGCCAGGGGATCTACCACGGCAACTTCGGGAAGCGGACCTCCCTCGAGCGGGCCATCGCCGATGAGCTCATGGCCGCGGCAGCGAATGACGCGAAGAGCGCGGCCATCCGCGAGCGGCAGCGCATCGAGAAAGAGGCAGAGGGCGCGCGGTAATCCTGCGGGTCTTTTTTAACCTTTCTGAACTAATACCTCCATGAGCGTGAGCCCCATAAGCATGATCGTGATCGCGGTAGTCATCGGCGTGATTGCCCTGATCGGCGTCGCGGTTGCCCTCCAATCCCCCCATGGCCTATTCTCGCTGCTCCCCCCGCCGCCCGGGGGCCAGATACCTCCCGAAGAACCGGTCATCGTGCTCGTGTGGCAAAACCAGTATAATCCCTATGGCGCGGAGCTGATGGAGTGGCACATTAACATTACCAATTTGAAAGGAGATACCAACCGCATGATCCATGCTTCCGGAATCGGCAATCGGTCGGCGTTCCTACCGATAGCGGACATGGTCACTATAGATCGCCGGGGAGATGACATCTACTTCATGACCGAAGAAGGCGGCCAGGTTTCCAACCCGTATGAACACCGCATCAATCGTATTGGCCCCGATGGCTTAGGCGGACGCGTAGTCTATGTCGTGGATAACGACACGCGCAACGGTCCGTATAATCCCCTCCACTTCTCCCTAGAAACCACCGATGATGGTGGGACTATCGCCTTCTTCATCCAGGGATCGGTGATGGGGATGCACAACATCGAGGCTTTCGACCATCGCATCGAAGCGGTGGAGGCGGACGGCTCCAACCACCGCGTGCTGTACGCCTATGGCCTGCAGCCTGCCAATGCGAGCCCCCTGATTGAGACGCTCTTCGCCTCTGTCTCGGGAGACGGGCGCACGCTGGTCTTCAAGGAGGCCAATTACACCGAAGGCCTCCCCACATACCCCGTGGAGTTCAATTGGACGTATGAGGACGCCCTTTACCGTCTGGACCTAGCCACAGGCGTCAAGACGAAGATCTACTCCCTGGGAGTGCAGCGCAGCAACGATACGGTGACCCGGCGGGTCACGAATCCACGCATCTCCGCGGATGGCAGACGGGTCCTCTTCCTAGAGACTGAGAAGGACCAATCATTCTACACCCAATACCTCAAGGTCATGAACCGCGACGGGACCGGCGTCCGCACCGCGAGCGCCAAGGGACCCTTCAATGCCTCGGGGAGCGGCCCCCAGACCTTCTGGTTCCGCCCCAGCTTCATGCAGAAGGGGAGCAAAATCCTCGCCATCGAGATCCATTACGAGTTCCTCGACCAGCCCTACCCCAACCAGGTCTATGAGATGAACCTCACGAGCATGAACCTGGACGGGACCCAGGAGAGGACCATCCTCTGGACGGGGAGGCAGGTTGTTAGGGAAGGGCCCTTCATCACGTCCTTCATTAGCGCGGAAGCGTCCTACTAGCGCTTCCTGGAAAATAATTCCGCTTCCGCAGGTGGGAGAACATTCTTATACTTCAGTCCGCAAGGGCATGAGTATAATGAATGTTGCTCACGCCATCCGGAATGGCAACGGCCGGGTGGTGTCCCTGGAAATCGTTCCCCCCGCAGTGGGGAGCGGCATTAAGGCTGTCTTCGAACGGCTTGATCCCCTCGTGAACCTTGGGGTCAAATACGTTGATATCACCTACCATGCCGAGCAGGTGGTCGAATATGAGTACGCGAATGGCGATCGCTTTCCGGTTTCCCAGCGGAAGAAGCCCGGCACCGCGGGCATCGCGGGCGCCCTTCTGGGTCGATACGGCCAGCGGGGGGTGGAGCCGGTCCCCCATGTCATCTGTGCCGGCTTCAGCCGGCATGCAACCGAGGAGTATCTTACGGAATTGGGATACCTGGGCATTAGGAATGTGGTTGCCATCCAGGGGGATCCTCCCCGCGGCCCTGATGGAAGAAAGCAGGCCTTTTCCCCTTCGCCCGGCGGCCACCGCTACGCGAGCGAACTCGTGCGCCAGATCGCCGCCCTCCGGGAAGGAACCTACGTCGGTGCCAAGGAAGGCGAGCCCGTTCCCTTCACCATTGGCGTGGCCTTCTACCCCGAGGGCCTTACCCAGCCGATGGATCTGGGCAGGGAGCTGGAGATTCTTGCCATCAAGGAGCGGGAGGGCGCGGACTACGCCGTCTCCCAGATGGTCTTCGATGCTGAACCCTTTTTGCGCTATCGCGACGCTGCCGAAGCCGCGGGCATCGCCCTGCCGCTCGTCCCGGGAATGAAGCCGCTCTCCAGGAAGAGGCAGTTGCAGTCCATTCCTGGCACGTTCGGGTGCGCCATCCCGCCGGCATTGCGCGCAGCGATAGAGGCCGCGGACGACGGGGACGTCCCGCGCATTGGCACGGACTGGGCCGTGCGCCTCGCAGAGCGCCTGCGCGCGGAGGGCGTTCCCAGCCTGCACTTCTACGCCTTCGGGGATACTGATTTGGCGCCGGTTTTGGAAGCCGTTGGCAATGCGGGGAGGAGGAGTCGAACCTCCGAAGGCGTTGCCCTCCCTTCGGGAGAAGGGATCTAGGCCACAGGATTGCTGTCATCACCGGCCCGGAGGCCTCCGCACTTAATGACTTAAGTCCTGCCCCGTTGACCGCTTGGGTACCCCCGCGTGGTGGGTGGGTCAGTGGAGCTGGCCCGGCGAATGCCTGCCGGACCATTGGGCCACGTTCCCAACCCCTGGGTCGCCACTGGGATTTGAACCCAGACCAAAGGATCCACAGTCCCGTATGCTACCATTACACTATGGCGACCATGCGGTAGATTATGGGATGGGGCGCTTTTAAACCTCCGCCAGTCGGCCAGCGGGGCCGCTTTTCCTCGTAAACCTTATAAAGCCCCATGCCCCTATAGAGTATGCTCAGTTGAGGGCGATCCCCTGTGAGACGGCTGCTCTTCCCTCGGGAGGAGCGCATGAGAGCTTAAATGCATGTTTAAGTTTGATGCATACCTGTGCCTCTAATGGATAAACCGGTTGAAGGAACAAAGGAGTACTGCAACCGCCAAGAAAAAATCCGGTTGATCCCGCCGGAGGTGACTGCTATCCGAATTCGGCTAAGCCATGCAAGTCGAGGGTTAAACCTCGGCAGATAGCTCAGTAACACGTAGTCAATCTGCCCTGGGGCCCGGCCTAATCCCGCGAAAGTGGGGCCGAGGGCCGGATAAGCGACGGGTGCTGGAAAGGGCTTTTTCTTCCATAAAGAAACCTGGAAAAGCTCCCAGATTGCCCCATCGCCGAACCCAGGATGAGACTGCGGCCTATCAGATCGCTGCCAGGGTAACGTCCTGGCAGGTCTATAACGGGTACGGGCCTTGAGAGAGGAAGCCCGGAGTTGGAATCTGAGACAAATTCCAGGTCCTACGGGACGCAGCAGGCGCGAAAATTTCACAATGCGCGCAAGCGTGATGGAGGAATTCGGAGTGCTTTCTCTTTTTGAGGAAGCTTTTGCTTAGTGTTCATAGCTAGGTGAATAAGGGGTGGGTAAGACGGGTGCCAGCCGCCGCGGTAATACCCGCGCCCCGAGTGGTCATCACGTTTATTGGGCTTGGAGCGTTCGTAGCCGGTTCGCTGTGTCTCTGATGAAATCCTGTAGCTAACTACAGGGATGGTTGGAGATACTGGCGGACTTGGGACCGGGAGAGGTGTGGGGTATTCCGGGGGTAGCGGTAAAATGCTTTAATCCTCGGAGGACCACCTGTGGCGAAGGCGCCACACTAGAACGGATCCGACGGTGAGGGACGAAAGCTAGGGGAGCAAAACGGATTAGATACCCGTGTAGTCCTAGCTGTAAACGATGCCCGCTAGACATTGGCGTTCTCGCGGGGGACGTCAGAGTCGTAGGGAAACCGTTAAGCGGGCCGCCTGGGGAGTACGGCCGCAAGACTGAAACTTAAGGGAAAGAAAAGAAGCCAAATATTATTGCGTACAACCAAGAGAAACGCATGCACAACGATGAGCTTTATCTCATTTCAGCCTTGCGGGACGGAAACGTCGATTACCGGATTGGAAAGAATTACGAGATAAAGATATGGCAAAAGGATGAGCGATGGTTGACGGATGTTCTTAAACCTATCATCGAACGGAGGTTCCATTGCACCGTTCACGTGCATGGACATCTCCTGAGAATCACTAACAAAAGGGTTGTAGATGACATCCGGAGACTTTCTGGCATCAAGCCGTGGGGTTGGCATACGCCAGCCCCAGTCAAACTCCTTCCCCCATCCCGAAGGATCACCTATATACGGGGATTCTGGGACGCGGAAGGCGGGGTGCCAAAGCATCCCGAGCGATGCCATCGCGCAGAACAGCGGTACCTGTCGTTCCACCAGAAAGACAGGGAACCGCTGGTCTTCATCAGGGACACCCTGATCTCCTTGGGTTACAGACCGACGAATATCACCTATTGCAAGGGAGCGCATGAATTCAGAATTACCCGAGCAGCACACATCGTGCGGTTTTGTAGGGAGATAGGGAGTCTCCACCCTGAAAAGGGTGAACGGATGAGAAGATTGGTCAAAAAGATATCATAGTGATCTTTTGGCTTCTTTTCCCCGAATTGGCGGGGGAGTACACAAGGGGTGGATGCTGCGGTTCAATTCGATTCAACGCGAGGAACCTTACCAGCGGCGACAGCAGGATGAAGGTCAGGTTGAAGGCCTTACCAAACACGCTGAGAGGTGCTGCATGGCCGTCGTCATCTTTCGAGGGAAACCTCGTGAGACGGCAAAGTTCGTGTCGTGAGAGCTTGTCTTTCATTACATGAGAGCCATGTTCCGATAAAGGTGTCCTGTTAAGTCAGGTAACGAACGAGACCCATGTCCTATGTTGCCACGCTTCCCTGCGGGGGAGCAGCACTCATAGGAGACCGCTGCTGATAAAGCAGAGGAAGGAATGGTCGACGGCAGGTCCGTATGGTCCGAATCCGCTGGGTTACACGCGGCATACAATGGCCGGCATAAAGGCTTGACGCTGCAACGGCAGCGTCCAGCTGTGGAATGGGATGCTACCCCGAAAGGGGACGCTAATCCTCAAATCCGGCCCTAATTCGGATTGAGGGCTGCAACTCGCCCTCATGAAGCCGAAATCCCTAGTAGTCGCTGGTCATCAAGGCCTTTTGGGCGGATGCCCACAACGCCGTGAAGTCTAGCGGCGAATCTGTTCCTACTCCTTGCACACACTGCCCGTCAAGCCAACCGAGTGGATTTCTGGCGAGCCCCTGGTCTTTGCCAGGGTCAAGCCAGTTTTCTGTGAGGTGGGCTAAGTCGTAAGATCTCGAGATGGGCAACCTGATCCTGGCGAACCCAGGAAATGATCGAGGACTGGGGTGCTGGAATGCCTCTGCCGCCAGGATTCCTGGCGAAGGCAATTCCTCGCACCCGTGCAACGACTGGTCACTCGGAGGTATCATCTCGACATCCGATACACAAGGTAGCCCTACGGGAACGTGGGGCTGGATCACCTCCTTATATTCTTCACCCGGTTCCAGAATACCGGGGCGCAGGCGCACGGGCCGATAGATCAACGGTAGGCTCCCTCCGGGAGACCCGCTAGAGATCGCCCGCTTTGCAAGCGGGAGGCTGTGGGTTCAAAACTCCCTCCCCTTGCGGGTGGGGGTGGATATCCCACTCGGTCCATCCCCGCCTGCTCCCTGGAAGCGGCCAGAAGGTTTTGGCGCAGCTTTTCCCAGAAGGCGCAGGTATGCATTGCCTTTTTAAAGGCAGGGTCACAATAGGAGACCTATTGGACCTTCATTGGAGCCACGTCAACTGGACAGAGTCGGCCAGTTTCCCGTGACAGGGGAAACCGGTTGCCAGGATAGCGGGCGACCCTATCTGATTCTCTGTAGGTGACGGGCCATTCATAGTCATGCCGCAAGGCGTGTCAGATCATGAGGCGTCCCAGCCTGGCTGGGATGCGGACAGAGAAAGGGCAGTGACGATCAACATACTGGCTTCCGAGCGCCCGCGTGCGCCGTGAGGAGGTGAACACCAACGGAGTCCTTTTTATGATGAGCAGGTGAGTATCCTGACTACACGCCCTCTCCGCAAGGAGAGGGTGGACGAATCCAGGACACGACACCATATGGTGGATGGCTTGGCTCGGCAAACGACGAAGGGTGCGGCAAGCTGCAATAAGCCCGGGGGAACCGCATGCAGGTATCGAACCCGGGATGCCCGAATGGGACTTCCCTTCTTAGTCCAGACCGCTGGACAGGTGACGCGGAGAACTGAAGCATCTCAGTACCCGCAGGAAAAGAAATCAATTGAGATTCCGTTAGTAAGGGCGACTGAACGCGGAAGAGCACAAACCGAACCCCTGCAGTAATGCAGCGGGGATGTGGGGTGCGGACCCGGTTTTGTCCCAACCCGTCGACCCGAAGTCCGCTGGAAAGCGGCACGCAACAGGGTGAGAGTCCCGTAGGGGAAGACAGGGAGGACAAGAGCCGGTGTTCCCGAGTATGGCTGGTCTGATATCCAGCCAGAAGACGGGGGCCAATAACCTCCAATGCTAAACATATGCTGAGACCGATAGCGCACGAGTACGGTGACGGAACGCTGAAAAGAATCCGTAACAGGAGATGAAAAGATCCTGAAACCATGTGGTCATAGGTAGGTATGGCCTGCGTATCCCCTTCCGAAGGCAACGAGGAAGGATTGACAGGTTATACCGTCCGTTTTGAAGCACGCGGCAAGGAGTTCACCTCTGTGGCGAGACTAATACAAGCAGTCGGAGCGAAAGCGAAGCTCCCGCACGTCCGCAAGGACGGAGGGGAGTGGGTATGAAAGTGCCCAAGTCACAGGGGGGATACCCGAATCCCCACGATCTAGCCCTGGCCAGGGTGAAGTCCCTCGCAAGAGGGGTGGAGGCTCGCTAGCGCTATTGAGCTTCAAATCATTCGCGTACGCTGGGGCTAGGGGTGAAAAGCCAATCGAGTGGGGTGATAGCTGGTTCCTCTCGAAATGAGTTACAGCTCAGCCTCGCCGGAGGCAGGTGCAGGGGTAGAGAGACTGATCAGGAAGTCAAGGGGAGAAATCCCCAGCTTCCTTGTCAAACTCCGAATACTGCACCGCCGTAGAAGGCGGGAGTGAGGGAACGGGGTAAGCTCGTTTCTCGAAAGGCGAAGAAGCCTGCTCAGGGTTAAGTGTCCCTAAGTACCGGTTAAGTGAGGAAAGGAGTCTGCATCCACAGACAGTGGGAAGGTAGGC
>JACQOD010000032.1 GCA_016202725.1 Candidatus Aenigmatarchaeota archaeon
GGTCAGCGAGCCGAGGATGAAGGCCAGGAGCAGGGTGAACCCCAGCAGGGCCTCCTCGATCCCGTACTTCTGGATGCTGGAGATCGCCCGGTTCACGAACTGCACGCCCACCCGCTTCATCACCACCAGGAAGCCCACCACGATGAAGACCGTGGTCAGGACGGGCTCGAAGGTGAACGAGGCGCCGTTCACCATGTTGGCGAGGAGGGAGATGGCCACGATGCCTACCACCTCGTCCACGATCTCCATGCCCATGAGCGCCTGGCCCACTGCGGAGCCGAGCTGTTTGAAGTCCGCCAGGGCCCGGGAAACGATCGAGGTGCTCGAGAGCACCGCGACCAGGCCGATGGCGATGGTCGTGAAGATATCCCAGGCGGCAGCCAGGCCGATCACGTAGGTCAGGCCGAGGGCGATGCCTGCGCGGGTCAGTTCGACGTAGACGTACTTCTCCGTGTCCCCTTCAAGGCCCTTCCAGTCGATGCTGAGCGAGACCAGCAGGATCAGGAACAGCAGGCCCAGGTCCGCGACCGAGGTCACGAGGGCGGAGGGCCTGATCAGCGCCAGCAGGGAGGGGCCGAGGATGATGCCCGCGATGATCTCCCCCACGACCGAGGGCTGGCGGATCTTGCTGAAGAGGACGCCCCCCATCTTCCCGCCGAACAGGAGCAGGGCGAGGTCAAGCAGCGGTTCCATAGTCGGAAGCCTCCCTGCCCATGGCGGTCCCGGGCTTGCTCTCCCCTGCCATGCGCCATCCCGCCCTTCCCTCCCCTGGTCCCGGATTGTTGGAAAACATGCGCTTCACTCCTTGAGCAGCTGCTCCAGGACGTCCCGGATGCGGATGATCCCCAGGAGCCTGCTCCCCTCGACCACGTGGAGGAGCTTGTACCCCGAGGAGTGCATGAGCCGGAAGGCTGCGGCCAGGGTGTCCTGCGGACCCAGCGTCGTTATATTCGTGGTCATGATGCTGCTCACCGGCTCCGCGGCCTGGGCCGGGTCCAGCTCCGTGAACCAGACCACGTCCCCCATGGGGCTGGCGGGCTCGTGCCTGACCAGTTTCAGGAGGTTGGCCTCGCTGACCGCGCCGGCCAGCTTGTTGCCGTCCACCACCGAGAGGAGGTCGGCCCCCTCCTGCTGGAGGCGGGTGATGGCCTCCCGGACGGGCAGGTCGGGGGGGATCGTGATGGCAGGAGAAATGAAGTGCTTCACCAGGATGTCCGCGAACTTCTTCATGCCCCCCTCCTGGGGGAGAGGGTCCCCTGCAACCGCCCCTGCCGCCGATGCCAGTGCTTCTGCTGCATAGTTCCTCCTGTTGGTGCCGCGAAAAAGGAAGGGAACGCCCCAAAGAAGGAAGGGGGCTTCCTGCTGCTTTATTCGTAGACCGTGATTCCCAGGTCGCCGGCGAACTTCTTGTTCACGTGCTTGGTCTCCTCGGGCACCTTGCCCACGATGTACGGGCTCTTGACGCCGGTGATGATGGTGATCACCTGGACCTTGCCCTTGTACTCGGGCAGGACCCGGGCGCCCCACATGACCGTGGCGTCCTCGTCCATCTTCTTGGACACGGTCTGGCCGATGAGGTTGATCTCATCCAGGGTGAGGTCCTCCCCCCCGATGATCTGGATGAGGGCTCCTGTTGCTCCCTGGTAGTCCACGTCCAGCAAGGGGTGGGACAGGGCCTGCTCGATGGCCTCCCGCGCCCGGTCTTTGGTGTCGGACATGCCGACGCCGATCGTGGCCACGCCGCCGGAGTGCATGATGGCCTTCACGTCGGCGTAGTCCAGGTTCACCAGCGAGGGCTGCGAGATCGTCTCGGTGATCCCCTTGATCATCGTGGCGATCAGGTTGTCCGCGACGGCGAACGCTTCCTTCAGGGGCCGTTGCCCCGCCAGCTCGAGAAGCTTCTGGTTCTCGATGATGATGGCGGTGTCGCAGGAGTCCCGGAGGGCGTACAGGCCGTTTTCAGCCTTCCTGATCCTGGCGCCTTCCATCTTGAAGGGCACCGTGACCGGAGCGATCACGATGGCCCCCATCTCCTTGGCGATCTTCGCCACCACTGGGGCCGCTCCCGTCCCCGTCCCCCCGCCCAATCCGGCGGTGACGAAGAGCAGGTCGCAGCCCTTGAGCTGCTCCTTGATCTCTTCCCGGGATTCCTCAGCCGCCTTGCGGCCGATGTCCGGATACCCGCCCGCCCCGAGACCGCGGGTGAGTTCCTTGCCGATCAACACCTTCTTGTGCGCCTTGGTGACGGCCAGGTGCTTCGCATCCGTGTTGATGGCCACGGTGTTCGCGCCCTGGATCTCCATCTCCGTGAGGCGGGTGATGGTGTTGCTGCCGCCGCCCCCGCAGCCAAAAACCATGATCTTGGCCTGGTGGGCGTCGTAGTTCTCTGCTTCCATAGTAGTGCCTCCTTTTTTACCCCACGCTCGCCACCCTCAGTCCCTGGGGGCCGCCGGTGCGCTGTGGAGGGGCGTCCCCCGTGGGGGCTGCGTGTTCTGCTAGGGGATCATAAGGCTCTGCTGCCAGAGGCGGGAAATCAAGTTCCACGTCCGGTCCCGGCAACTCCCAGCTGGGGAGCCAGCGGTGGCCCGGCGTGTGGAGGTTGAAGGAATAGCGATCATCAATCCGCCCGTCCTGAAACAGCACCCCTGTCCCCGCGGTCTCGCTCAGGGCAAAGGCGACCGCGCCCAGGGTGGAGGCATAGGCCCCTGCTGTGTGCTTGAGGCTGGCCTCTTCCGGCCGGCCATCGGTCTGGTTGCGCCCCTTGACCCGGAGGACCTCTTCGAGGACGTGTTCGAGCCCCCTGGTGGAGACCCCCTGGATCGTGGTGCCGGAGCTGATAAGACTCCCATCCTCGGTGAAGAAGAGGGCCCCATCGAGGGCGTCGGTCCCATCGTAGGCCCCCGCTTCCCGGAAGAGTTCCTGGATCTTCTGGTCATGATAGAGCACGGGGTTGAAGGGGGCATACGCTTTGGTCTGGCGGCCATTGAGCTTATTGGCCATGCGCCCCAGGACGGGTCGAGGTCCGACAACTAGAAACAGGCCGCTCCCGCCATCCTGGGCAAACTGGTAGGTCACATCGCGGATGCGTGCCAGTAGCGGAGCCTGCAGCTCGTTTTCAACATGCCGATACGCCCGGAGGGCGAGAGAGTCGCGCATGTTTATACATTAATACACGTTCCTACTTAAATAGGTTCCTGTCCACTCGGGATGCCTTTATAAACCCTGCCTTCAACTAGAGCCATGGGAGATGAAGAGCATAAGCCGGAGAGCAAGCCGGAAAGTAGGCCGGAGACCATGACAACGACCATTGAAGTGGACAAGGAGCTCTTCCTGAAGTTCAAGGCCCTGTGCGTCCTGAACGAAACTACGATCTCCGGCGAGATCGAGAAGCTCATCCGCAAACGGGTGGAACAGCTCGCGAGCGACAACCCCTTGTCGTCCCCGATGCCGCAGTAGGCTCGCGGTTTTTCAGCCATGCCCCTCGGTCCGGAGAGTTGCAGGAGTCCCCCGGCGGTGCGGCACATTGAGGCAGCGCACGCCGATCTTTCACGACCGGGAGAAGGCAGACCCGCAGGACCCCTTGGACGCCCCTTGATCCCCATTTCAAGGACCGATGGCGGTCGCCAATTTTGCCACACGATCGGATCCCCCCTTAACCTTAAGAATAACCCCCACGTACGTGTTTAGCTGCCAAACGCATGCTACCGGTTTCCGAAAAGGAGGGAACAATGAAA
Organism: Candidatus Aenigmatarchaeota archaeon; assembly: GCA_016202725.1. GTDB lineage: Archaea > Aenigmatarchaeota > Aenigmatarchaeia > QMZP01 > QMZP01 > JACQOD01. Next base: position 3,735 of record JACQOD010000032.1, read on the forward strand.
TCAGAAGCAAGAGAACCTGCGGTGTGCAATGAGCTAAACACATACACCTCCACCTGCCCGTGGCCCCCTGCCAGCAGGAAGCCCAAGCCCTTGGGATTGTATATTAAGGCGGGCCTTCCTGGCAGGCATCGCCCGCCCGGATCGCCTCGTGGCAGGCGCCGCAGAGCCATCCGGGATGCCGCCGCTCCAGGACGTCGTCCAGCCCCGCGTCCGCACGCCGCTCCCCGCCGAGCTCCACCCATCCTTCTTCCGGCGGCGGTGCGCGGAGATCCACGATTTCATACATCACGCAGCGGCGGTCGGTGCAGTGCAGGCCCAGTGCCAGGCGGTGCCCCGTACGTGCGTTCACCCATTGCGCCTGCGTGAACCGGGGGTTCCTCACGACCTCGTGGCCGATCTCGTGCAGGGCCATAGCCTGGAGGCGGTCCCGGTAGCGCTGGTCAGGGACCGTCATGGCAGCCTGCGGCCTGCCCTCCTTCCCCCGCAGGCGCGCCGCAGAGACGACCGCCACGCCTCCCTGCGAGTAGCCGAAGATCCAGTCGTCCTCGGGCTGGTCGCCAAGGAAGAGGTCCCGGTCCGTGAGGATCAGCACCCGCTTTCCGAGGGGGAGATGGAGGGCGTCGTACAAGCCAGGGAGGTCCCGGATGATGCCGTACCCGGGGAATGCGCGCGGCGGGAAGAACGCCCCGCAGTCCTGCTGGCGGAGCGTGCTCCCGATGCCGTACACCTGGCGGACGGCGTCCGCGGCAACGGGGAGTTCCCTCTCCAGCCGGTCGCCAATGAGGAGCATACCTTTCGTAGATGATGGGGTTTAAAGGCTTGAATCAAAATAAATTAAACTTTATTAACTACCGAAACTAATACATGAGTGTGAAACAAATAACAAACGCTAGAAACATACGTAAGATATTTGGTTCTCTGAATGAAGCTCAACGGAGATGGTATGTAGCGAAAGAAGCGATTGCATACGGACGTGGCGGTGTCAAAGCGTTGCATGAAACAACAGGCATGTCACGCGCCACTATCATCAAAGGCAAGAAAGAATTAAAAGAACAGAAGCAATTAGGGCATCAAGGAAGAATTCGTAAAAGAGGTGGCGGTCGGAAAAAAGTCAAAGACATTAATCCTCGTATGGTCAAGGAACTCGAAAAGATGATGGAGGAACACACTGCTGGCGACCCGATGAGCACATTGAAATGGACATACAAATCAAGCTACAAACTTGCCGGTGAACTAATGATTAAAGGACATCATACGTCTAAATCCACTGTGGGACGTATACTGAAAGAACAGGGCTATTCACTCCAAGCCAACAAAAAGAACAAAGAAGGTGAGGCCCCGCCAGAACGCGATGCACAATTTCATTATATCAATGAACAGACGAAAAAATTCCTGCGACGTAGGCAACCTGTGATATCCGTCGACACGAAGAAAAAAGAGCTCATTGGACGCTTCAAGAACGCCGGAAAACGATGGCAGAAGAAAGGACAGCCAGAAGAAGTGAATGTGTACGATTTCCCTACTCTTGCCACAGGTAAAGCTGTCCCATACGGCGCGTACGATATCGCACTCAACAAAGGTTTCGTGAATATCGGCATCAGTAGCGATACAGCTGAATTTGCAGTTGAAAGCATCAGGCAATGGTGGAAACAACTAGGAAAGAAACACTACCCAAAAGCAAAGGAATTGCTTATATGCGCAGACGCCGGAGGTAGTAATGGATATAGAAACAGAGGCTGGAAATATTTTCTCAACAAGTTAGCAAAAGAAACAGGATTCAAAATAACTGTTCTCCATTTCCCTCCTGCGACAAGCAAGTGGAACAAAATTGAACATCGTCTCTTTTCATTCATCAGCATGAACTGGAAAGGAAAGCCGCTGATAAATTATCAGGTTGTAATAACTGAAGTTTGACGGTTTATATACCCTTCTTATACCTTTGCGTTAAGCAGAAATTCCAGCGCCGCAAATACTGTTATTCATGATACCCGTGAGTGAACCGTTGTCATGGATAACCGA
>JACQOD010000030.1 GCA_016202725.1 Candidatus Aenigmatarchaeota archaeon
GTTCGTGCAGGCCACGGTGAACTGGGACCCCAGGAGCAAGCGCCTGGTCTACCGGGTGCTGGAGCCTGAGCTCACCCCCCGGGAGCGGCAGCAGCTCGAGAAGCTGGCCGGCAGCCTGCGGGAGCTCATTGACGTGAAGATTTCCTCGCTGGGAGGGGGGGCCCTGCAGTACCTGGAGGCCAAGGTGGCCGGCGTGCTGGACGAGCTTGGCATGAAATTGCGGGGGGAATCCTACCTCAAGATCATGTACTACATCTACCGGGACTTCGTCGGCCTGAACGAGATCGAGCCGCTCATGCACGACCCCTACATCGAGGACATCGGCTGCTCCGGGGTGGGGAGCAACATCTACGTCACCCACCGGAAGTTCGGGTCCGTGGTCACGACCATCTCCTTCCCCGAGTTCGAGCAGCTCAACAACTTCGTGATCAAGCTCGCGGAGCGCTCTGGCAGGTATATTTCCTACGCCATGCCGCTCCTGGACGGCACCCTGCCGGACGGCAGCCGGGTGCAGGCCTCGCTGGCGAAGGACGTCACCACGCGCGGGCCCACCTTCTCCCTCCGGAGGTTCCGCAAGAATCCCTTCTCGCCCGTCGATCTCCTGAACTTCCGGACCGTCTCCTCCTCCCTGCTCGCCTACCTCTGGCTGCTCATCGAGCACCAGTCCTCCCTCCTGGTCGCCGGGGGCGTGAGCGCGGGGAAGACCACCTTCCTGAACATGATCAGCATGTTCATCCCGCCGGAGAAGAAGGTGGTCTCGATCGAGGACGTCCGCGAGATCAACATCCCCCATGAGAACTGGATCCCTGCCACCACCAGGACGGGATTCGGGATCCCCGAGGCCGGAGGGAGGCGCTACGGGGAAGTGCAGCTGTTCGACCTCCTCAAGGAGAGCTTCCGGATGAAGCCTGATTACGTCATCGTGGGCGAGGTCCGCGGCAAGGAGGCCTACGTCCTCTTCCAGGGCATGGCCTCGGGCAACCCCTCCCTGGGGACCATCCACGCGGGCTCGGTGGAGGATGTCATCAAGCGGCTGGTCACCCCGCCGATCGAGCTCTCGCCCAGCCTGATCGAGTCCCTGGATGCCGTGGTCATCATGGTGAACGCCCGGGAGAAGGGCGCTTCCGCCCGCCGGGTGAAGGAGATCGTGGAGATCGAGAGCGTGGACGCGGAGACCAGCCACCCCCACACCACCAAGGTGTTCGCCTGGATCCCTGCGGCCGATGAGTATAAGGACAGCACCGACCAGTCCCTCCTCCTGCGAAGGATCTCCTATGAGAAGGGCCTGAATTACCGGGTCTTGCTGGAGGAGCTCGGGAAGCGCCGGCAGGTGGTGGAGTGGATGCAGGCCCACGCGGTGGTGGAGTACGACGAGGTCTCCGCCATCGTGGAGCAGTACTACCGGGATCCCCAGGCGGTCCTGCAGATGGCCAGGGAGAACCAGGTCCCGCCCCACGCCAGGGGGCAGCTCCTTGAGGAGTCCGTGACCGGGCTCAAGCTGGCCAAGGACATGTAGAAACCGATCTCATCTGCTGCGCTGCAAGCGCGCGAAACGTTTAAATATACGGTATCATAAAAGATCTCATATGGAATCAAGATTGATACTGAATAGGACCAAAACGGATATACGAATACTCTCCGCTTTACTGAAAGGGGAAAGAATGACCGCGAGAGAAATAGCTGAGGACCTCAAAACCAGCGTCCCAAGGGTTCGCTCCAATTTACAGGGCCTTATCAAGGACAATCTCGTCATTGCGTTCAGGAAGCATCCCAAACAGCACTTCTACCAGGCGAACATGGTGAACATCCTTGTCCTGAAGTTTGCTGAACTGCATTATGCAGAGCAGTCAATAAAAGGCGTCCCCAAGGCGTTGGTGAATCCGATCTCCTTTCTTAAGACCCGCCTATCGCTTGCATTAGGAAGCGAGTTGCTCCTCATTGTTCTCTTCGGGAGCAGCGTCAGACGATTAGATTTCAACGATGTTGATATCTGCGTCGTTCTTGACCGAATAGACGACAACGCCTTGAGTACCGTGAAGAAGGTTTTAGATGCTCTTCAAGAACGATATCGCCAATTCAGATTCTCTATTCAGCCATTCTCCGAGAGGGAGATGAAGGAAAGGGTTCGCAATAACGACCCGTTGGTTCGAAACATCCTGAACGGAATTCCGATCCGACTTGGACCGGGGATGGATCGGAGAATTGAGGATCTCGTCAGTTTCCCGCAGAAATTCGTTGAAATGCGGATGGTGCACTACTTTGAGCAGGTATGGGGCCCGATTTTGAAGGCTATATCGATGCTGGTGAAATGCCAAGAAGCTCACGATGAAGACATGTTTTCACGGGCAAAGAAAGAACTCCTCTTTGGCATAGTGCTTGCAAAGGGAAACCTGCCCGAAGACGCAAAGGAGGCTCACGATGTCTTGAAAAGGGAGTGGCCTAGGCTGGAAAGGGACTTGGAAGAGGCCTTCTCGGAAAAGAACGTCGTTGAAATCATCAGTACGCTGTCGAGACATGGGATATGGTAGATGCTTCCAAAGACCGAGGAAGGGATACGGATGGAGATGGACCTCGGAATCCAGATGTTGCTTTCTTGTTTTCAACAGCTCAGAATCGCTGGTCAGGTGGAGGGATTCGAACGGGAGGCGACCCTTCGGGTGGCTTCCAATAGGGTTTTCCTCTGCGTTGAGCATTTCGCCAACGCCCTCGTTCTGGGGGAGTTTGGAGCCTATTCGAAACGGCACATGATGGACGTTGAGAAATACGTGGAGGCCAAGAACCGGCTGGGACTGAAGAGCGATGTCAAAGGGCTGTACATCGGCTCCTATGATCTTCGTTCATTCGCCGACTATGGGGCAGACAGAGGGAGGCAAGCATTTACCTATGATGCTATTCTCACGCTTGCTCGACAAGCGTGGGATCTGCTTATGGAGATGATGCAGACCGTCGCGAAGATTAATGCCAACGAACTGGGAGCCAAGATACTCCTCGTCGAGAAGGAGATTGCCCTGAACGGCCGCCCTACACCCCCGGATACGTGACGTGCAGCAGCCCCAGGAAGGCGAGGTTCAGGGTCGGGAGCACGATGTAGGTCAGTAAAGCGATCAGATCGGGGATGGCCAGCCCCAGGATCTCCCCGCCAATCACGGCGAGGATGCCCAGGACCGCCAGCATCATGAGGGGGGCAGCCACCAGCAGGGCGGCGTAGATGTCCGCATAGGTCCCCAGGGTCTTCAGGTACTTCTCCCGCCTGAGCTTGTAGTCGAACAGGGCCTGGTCGGCCATCTGCTTGATGTAGGTGGTGATGTCGCCGCCCTTCTCGATGTTGAACACGATCCCGGTCAACACCTGCTTGAAGGTGGGGGAGGGGGTGTTCTCCGCCACGGCGGTGATCGCCCCCACCGAGCTCATGCCCAGCAGGCGGATGTTGCGGACCACCTGGGCGGCCTGGTGGGCGATGTGCTTGTACTCATCGAAGGAGGTAAGGAGCTCGAACATGTACTCAGGGGAGATCCCCGAGGAGGCGATCGCGGAGAGGTGGGCGAGCGCGAAGGGCATGTCGTTCTCGATGGACCGCTTCACCCGGGAGGTGCGGGAGCCCGGGTAGGTGTACAGGAGGATGAAGGTCATCAGCCCCGCGAAGACGGGGACCGTGAAGAGGAGGAGGAAGGCCGTCAGGGCGTCCAGAGGGACCAGGAGGAGCAGGAAGCCCGCCATCCCGAAGGCCAGCAGGGCCGCCAGGAGGGAGGTGAGGATGGTGACCGCCCCCCAGGTGGCTGCCAGGACGGGGATGCCCGCGGCTTCCAGCTGGGGCTTGAGCTTCTGGAAGCCCTGGAGGTCCCCCAGTTTCCCGAACAGGGCGACCGCCAGCCGCTTGTACAGGCGGTGCATACCCTGTTATGGGCGGGCCGGATAAAAAAGGCGGGAAGGCGGGCTTTGCTGGAATAGCCGCCGGACCATGCCGGCGAAGGCTGGGAAGTCCGGAAACGGACGGCTGCAGGCCCGAGAAAGCCGCGTGTGCGACAACGCAGGGGGGTGCTCCAGGGGACCTGCTGCCCCTCTCCGCCCGGGATGTGCGGAGACTGGCGGACCGCCTGTAAGAGGGTTCGCTGGCGCCCTACCGCTTCTTGCGGACGATGTTCCGGTGGCGCGCGCAGGCCGGGCAGGCGTAGACCTTGTTCGCGGACAGCTGCATCCCCCGGCGGTAGCCCAGCTCCCGGCGGAGCATGGGGTCGGTGATGCCGAAGCCGCGCATGGTCGGGAAGGTCTTGTACTTGGGGACAGAGCGGCCGCAGAAGCCGCAGTTCACGGTCCCTTCCTTGCCCCTGCCCTTGGTATGGCCCCAGCCGCGCTTGTAGTAGTGGGTCATCGTAACTCCCCCCGGACTGCCTTGCCGTGCTGCATGCCTACTTCTTCTCCTTGTGGATGGCCCGCAGGGACTTGGACTTGCAGACCCGGCACTTCACCTTGCCAGCTCTCACCTTGGGCATATCGGCCCGGATCTTGCTGGAGCAGCGCATACACACAAAAACCCGCTGGAAGATCCTGGCTTCGGCCTCGGGGAACTTGGTCTTGCCCATGTCTCCTCTTGGCGGCAGGGGTATTTAAAAGCGCGGGGCAGCGGCTTTTTTGTGCAATCGCATGCTCCCCCTTATATATGTTCACCCGGCAATAATTGCCTGCAGAGGAACGCAGAGGTAGTGCCGGAACAGGCACCTCTTAGGCGGAACGGCTACGCACCCGACTGCAGATCGGGCGAACGGGGTTCAACTCCCCGCCTCTGCTTCAAGGAGAAACCCTTGGTGGTCGCGCGTCGTTGTGGGATCTTCCTGCACAGGTCACCACCACCTTGTCCCCGTCCTGCTTCGTGGCGAAGCGCGCGGGGAGCAGCTGCTGGATCACCCAGATGGTGGTCTTCGCGTGCTCGCTCAGCTGGGGGGCGGAGAACGATCCTCCCCCCAGGGCCAGGAAGGGGAGGATCTGGTCGGCGACATGCACATCTGCGGTAGCCAGGGCCGTGAGGCCGTGCATGAGCTGGATGGCCGCGTCCTTGCCGACGTCTTCGGCGGGCTTGCCCCGTTCGCCGAGGCTGTCCCCGCCCAACAAGGCTCCGGAGGTGGCCGCGGCGAACAGCACCAGACCAGAGCCCGGGCAGTCAGCCTCGACATACTGCTCCTTTACAAAAGACTGCAGGCCGCGCCTCTTCAGGAAGTCCTCGGCTGCCCGGGCCTGGCGCTCCGCCACCCTCCCTGACCGCAGGGTGGAGGAGGCGACCGAGATGCCCCCGATATAGGTGACCTTGCCGCGCTGGCCCAACTCTAGGGGCCGGGGGGTCCAGGGCTGGATGGCGAAGGTGACCTGCGCCCCCCCTGCAGGGTAGAAGCCGTGCCTTTCCACCTGGATCGAGGCCTTGAAACCCATCCTGGCCAGGAGGGGGAGGAGGACATGCTGCGTAGCCAGGAGGGGCGGGGCCCACTTCCCGAAGGTTGCCCCTCCCCGGAGGGTGATCACCACCTCCTCCCCCACCTGGGAGGCTGGCAGGGCAAGGGTCTGGAAGACCAGGGCCGCGGAGCCTGCGGTGCCGACGTGCACGTCGAGGGAGGTCTTCGACAGCTTGCCAGGCCGGAAGGTGATCTCCCTGCTCCCGAGGGAGGCGCCCTCAAGGCTGCCGTTGCAGAGGTCGGCCAGGGCCTTCAGGCCTTCCAGATGCTGGGTTTTCAGGCCCGGCTGGGGCCGGTTGGCGCGGATGTTGGTGAGGTGGATATCTCTGCCGCTCACGGCGGCGAGCGCGCAGGCTGTCCTGATCAACTGCCCGCCGCCCTCGCCGTAGTCGCCGGAAAGCTCGATCATAAGAAAGAAAGGTGGGGGGACACTTAAAGCATGGTGCAAAAGCGATGACACGCAGCAGCTGCGGGCTTCGAGACACTCACACTTCAACCGCTTCGCCGATCGCGGGGGCAAGGGCCTGGTGGCCCATGCGGGTGAGCTCGAAGGCGAACTCCTCGCAGCGGTCGCCGTGGACGAAGAGGGTCTTCTTGGGCTTGACCTTCCGGATGAACTCGAGGATCTCGGAGCGGCCCGCGTGGGCTGACCAGTCCCTGAACAGGATCTGCAGCTTGGGCTTCACGTTGACCTCTTCGCTCACGTACCTGCCCGTGTCCTTCAGGATCCTGCCTACTGTCCCGGGAGCCTGGAAGCCGGAGATGTACAGGGAGCAGTTCTCCTTGTCGTGGAGCTTCTCGAGGTAGTGGGCGATCGGGCCGCCGTTCAGCATGCCCGCGGTGGTGACGATGGCCCCCGGCTCCCGCAGGGCCTTGGCCCGGTCGCTGGCGCTGCGGACCTTGTGGGCCTTGGAGAAGGCCTTGAGGAGCTTCGCCGGGTTCCTGCATGCTTTGTGCTTCAGGGCGATCTGGGTGGCGTCCCGGCCCATGCCGTCCAGGGTGAGAGGGACGTCCAGATCCGCCAGCACCTGCAGGATCTCCTGGGTCCGCCCGATGGAGAAGACGGGGAAGAGGGCGATGCCGTTGGCGTTCACCACGTCGATCACGTGGTTGACCAGCTCCTTGCGGAGCTCGGTCCGGTCCGGATGGTCCTTGGTGGAGTAGGTGGATTCGGAAATGAGCAGGTCGATGTTCTTGTACTGGTCGAAGGCCGCGGGCATGAGCTCCGTCGCCGAGAATTTGATGTCGCCGGTATACAGGATTCTTTTCCCCTCCGCCTGGAGGAGGATGGCTGATGAACCAGGAACATGGCCCGCGTCGAAGAAGGCGGCCTCGGCGTGGCCGATGGTGAGCTTCTGGCCGAAGTGCAGGGCCTTGGCGCTGCGCTCGTAGGCTTCCAGGTCGTGCGGAGCATAGAAGGATGGCAGGGAACGCTTCTTCTGGACCTTCAGCGCATCCGCCAGCATCAGCGAGGCCAGCTCATGGGTCGCCGGCGTGGCGAAGACCCTCCCTTTATAGCCGCGCTTGTAGAGCTCGGGGATGATGCCGCAGTGGTCCAGGTGGGCGTGGGACAGGAACACGCCGTCCAGCGGCAGCGGCGCTGGCAAGGGAATGTCCATCTCCTGGACGCTCAGGCCGTAGTCCATCAGGAAGCGCTGCTTGCCCTCCACGAGGATGGCGGAGCGGCCCACTTCGCGGAAGCCGCCCAATCCGGTGACAGTAACCATAGCAATCATAGTGGGGGGATGCGCATATAAAGGGATGGGGACAACTTTTGTTGCAGGAAGGGTTGGGCCTTCGATGTCCTCCGGACCTGCCTTCTCGGCAGCAATGGGCTCGAGGCTTTCCCAACAACGCCGGGGCAGCTTTCCAAAGTATAACAGTGTTATGAAGTTTTATAAGTTTTATAAGGAAGGTCGCCCAAAGGAAAGTACATGGGTCTCGGGCGCCTCGGGACGGTGGCCTTCAGCGCCAGTGCGCTCACGCTGATTTTGGTTACCTTGTTCCTGCTCTTCCCGGCTCATCCCGCTGCAGCGCAGGGCGGCCCACCTCCCTCCGTGAACTTTTCCTTCCACGGGTACGTGAAGCTCCCGAACGGCTCCTTCGTGGGCGGCGTGAATGTCACCGTCGAGGTCATCAACTTCTCCGCAATCGTGCAGGGGCCGCCCCCGGTCGTCCAGGTGGCCAGCAACCTCTCCGGGCCGGACGGCTTCTTCAACGTGACCGCCCTGCTGGGCGGGCAGAACTACAACCTGAAAATAAAGAAATACAACACCACCATCACGACCGTGAGCTGGATGGGGCCTGACCTGCCCCCGTTCCCGGAGTTCTTCTTCACCAACTCCCAGATGGGCATCCTCAACTCCACCTTCATCCTCCAGCGGGCCGGCAACCTGAACATCTCGGTCATCAATGCCTCCGGCCAGCACGTGAACTTCAGCTACTCCATCATCGACAAGCGGCTCGGCTTCCCGCTGGAGACCTCGGAGTTCAACGACAGCAAGAACGTGGTGAGCAAAGTGGTGGCCGTGCCGTACGCCCGCAACTTCACGGTCCAGTTCTTCCCCTACCAGTCGCCCCCGCTCGAGTTCACCATCACGAACCTCAGCAGCTACAACCTCTCCCCGGAGTGTTTGAACAACGACACCTGCTACTATTTCGCGGACGTGCAGGTGAACAACTCCATGACGCCCGTGTTCGTGTACGGCTACGTCAACACCACTGATTTCGGGGGGATGAACCAGACTTCCTCCAACTTCACCAACCTGAGCGTGGCAGCCTACCTGGTCTTCGCGGGCGAGAATATCTTCGCGGAGGCTACCCTGCCCCCCAACATGGGCCAGTTTCTCATCTTCAACGGCCCCAAGGACACCGTGAACGCCACCGGCACGCCAGGCCTCACGCCCGAGGGCGGGGCGTTCTACAACATCACCCTCCCCGGCACCACCACGGGCTTTGAGGTGATGCTCCTCTTCACCGGCACGGGCCGCTCCGCCCAGAACAGCAACGCGCAGAACCGCGCGTATGTGGCGTTCCAGAACGTGACCGCGCGGGTGGGCCAGGGCAACATCCCCCTCAACGTCACCCTGGCGCGCTCTGCCGGGGCGCCTGCCTCGCTGACCTTCACCAACACCCAGATCCCCAGCATGTACACCAACGTGACCACCATCGCCCTCTCCACCACGGATTCCAACGCGCCTGTCGGGCAGGCCTTCTTCGAGGCCCGCTTCACCACCAACCGCAACCCGACCGCCCCCTCCGGCAGGCAATACCGCTGGTTCCTCCAGACCAGCCAGCAGACCAGCCTCTCGCTCTTCCCCTTCCCCAACACCACCACCGACCTCCGGCTGCAGATCTTCTCCTCGAACTTCGCCCCCCTGAAGAAGGACGTGTCCAACGCCCTCCTGAACAGCAACAACACCCTCAACTACTCCCTTTTCCAGATGGACATCCGCGACCCCGAGCAGGGCGCGGGCACCGGCGGGCTCAAGAGCCAGGTGCGCATGGACTTCTACACCTCCTCCGCGGCCTGCGACGTCCCCACCCCCGCCTCGAACTGCTCGCTGGCGGGATTCGGGAACGCGGGGGAGTTCAACCCCATGAAGGCCATGCTCGGGGGGGCAGTGAGCATGCGCATGACCCAGTCCTCTGGTGTGACGGTCCACTACGTGAACGTGGACATGATGGCGTCGGGCCCCCCGGACGCGGCCATGGATACGGAGACCAACGACAACAAGACCTCAGGGACAGGCTTCGGGGAGATCTGGAAGTTCGGCTCTTCCGGGCCGACGGTGTATGATTATGTCCTCGTCGGCATCCCGTATTCCGACCAGCCCGGCGACCTGGACGAGAACCAGACCGTCAACATCTCGGTTCCCGCGTTCTACGACAACGACTGGGCCGTCATCTGGAACGTGACCGCCAACTCCAGCAACGCGACCGCCCTCGGGGCGAACTACTCAGACTACGCGGCCAAGGCCGGGGAATGGACCACCCTCATGGGCAACAACACCTGCGCGACCACCCTCACCGTCCTGAACGCCACCCAGGTCTGCTTCATCAACCGGACCACCAACATGATCTGGCTGCGCATCCCCCACTTCTCGGGCACGGCCCCGGCCATCGCCGGGAGCACGGTGGCCACGCCCGCGACCACCAGCAGCTCCTCCGGGAGCAGTAGCAGCAGTGGAGGAGGCGGCGGGGGCGGAGGGGCGCCTGTTTCCCCGCCGGTCCAGGTCACCAAGATCTTCGGCCTGCTGGCCGCAGGGCAGGCGGAGTCCTTCACGATTACCGAGGAGCGGATCGCCGTGAGCGAAGTCCGCTTCACGGCCTCCGCGGCGTCCGGCAATGCCCGCATCGCCGTCCAGAAGCTCGGGGCCAGGCCAGCGGCCCTTCCCGAGCCTGGAAAGGAAATCTTCCAGTACGTGGAGATCACCCCCACCGACCTCCAGGCCGCGCAGGCCACCATCACCTTCCGGGTGAACGAGACCTGGCTCCAGGAGCAGGCCATCCCGCCCGAGGGCGTTGCCCTCCTGCGCTACACCACCCAGTGGGACACGCTGGAGACCGCCTACCTCGGCACCGGCAGTGGAGTAGCCCGCTTCCAGGCCGTCACCCCCGGCTTCTCCACCTTCGCGATCAGCGGGGAAACTCCTGCAGCCGCCGCCCCCCCGGCGGCGTGCGGCGACGGGACCTGCGCCGGGGATGAAACCCCCGAAAGCTGCCCCGCGGACTGCACCGCCCCGCCTGCGCTGGAATGCTCCTCCGGAGACCTGCGCTGCGCAGGGGACCAGGCCCAGCGGTGCGAGCAGGGGGACTGGGTGACTGCCGAGGCCTGCAGCAACGGCTGCGCGGGCGGCTACTGCCTGCCCGAGTCCCCCCTGCAGGGGCCGGCTCCAAACTACGCCCTCTGGTGGGTGGTGGGGCTCGCGGCGGTGATCGTCGTCCTGGTCCTCGGCTACATCCTCCTACCGGAAAAGAAGAAATAATCCTGGCCGCTGCGCGATCGCCCCGCGCAGCACGCGCTTCCCTCGCCCGTCTCAGCCGAAGGGGTGGTCAGAGATTATATATCCGGCTCTCACTGGTTCGGGCAGCATGCTCATTGACTCCAGGCAGTGCTGCCTCCCCTCCGTGCAACGGGCCCTGTTTCCTGCTGTTCCTGCCTGGCTTTCCACCCTGCTGATGGCCATCCTGTCCATGGCAGTGGTCTCATTATGTGCGGTCCCTGACATTGGCGACGTGACACCACGCCTGCCTGCGTTGTCGCAGCAGCGGGTTCTTTGGCCTTCGTTGCCCCCTGGACCCCGGCCCCCCCCCCGGAATGCGCACGTGACTTTTTCAACAA